>JALTZQ010000134.1 GCA_027046105.1 Pyrodictiaceae archaeon | reverse complement strand
ACTAACGTGTGGGTTAACCCCAACGCCACCTACATAGAGGCGAGGGTTAACGGGGAGGTTTGGATACTATCCCAGTACATGGTTGATGAGCTGAGGGACCAGGACTATAGAGTTGAGGTGCTGGGGAGGGTTGAGGGTAGGGAGCTCGTCGGTAGGTGGGCTAGGCTGGAGGCTACAGGGAAGCAGGTCCTAGTGCTTCCCGCCACCTTCGTCAAGGCTGACCTGGGTACTGGCGTAGTCATGAGCGTCCCCGGCCACGCCCCCTACGACTATGTAGCCCTCCGGGATGCCTGGGAGAGGGCTGAGGACCTAGCCCGCGAGTACGGCCTAGACCCCGAGGCAGTAAGGTCTATAAGGCCTATAGTGATGATAAGGGTGCCCGGCTTCGAGGCCAAGACCCCCACGGAATACTACGTTGAGAGGCTAGGGATTAGGAGTCAGGGTGAGAGGGAGAAGCTCGACGAGGCTACTAGGGAAGTGTACGCTAAGGAGTTCTACCAGGGCATAATGGCTAGTAATACTGGCCAGTTTGCAGGGATGAAGGTTAGCGAGGCTAAGGACAGGGTGGTGGAGTGGCTAGCCTCCCGGGGCGAGGCCCTCAAGGTTTACACTCTACCCAGGGAGGTTTACTGCCGCTGCGGCGCCAGGACCCACGTGAAGCTCGTGAGGGACCAGTGGTTCCTACTCTACAGTAAACCCGAGTGGAAGAGCCTGGCTTTCAAGGCTCTCTCCAAGATGAGGATTTACCCCGAGCACGTGAGGAAGGACTTCAGGAACACTATAGAGGCTCTGAGGGACTGGGCCTTCACCCATAAGGGGGAGCTGGGCACGCCCCTACCCTGGGATAGGGAGTGGGTTATTGAGAGCCTCAGCGACTCTACGATCTACATGGCCTACTATACGATAGCCAAGTACACCCAACACCCAGAGAAGTACGGTATCAAGCCTGAGAACCTTATACCAGATGTGTTCGACTACGTGTTCCTGGGAAAGGGTGACCCGGAGGAAGTATCTAGGAAAAGCGGCATCCCGAGGGAGCTTCTGGAGGCTATGAGGAGGGAGTTCACTTACTGGTACCCAGTCGACCTTAGGATAAGTGGTAAGGACCTGATACCAAACCACCTGACATTCTACATATTCCACCACGTGGCGGTGTTTCCAGAAGCCTACTGGCCTCGGGGGATAAGCGTTAATGGCTGGGTTCTTGTAGCTGGGAAGAAGATGTCCAAGTCTCTCGGCAACTTCATCTTGCTACGGGAGGCTCTGGAGTGGTGGGGGGCAGACGCCACTAGATGGGCTGAGGTGATGGCTGGGGCCGACGCCACTCTAGACGATGCTAACTTCGAGCCTAGCGTGGCCGACAGCGCAGTCTACATACTAAACTCCTGGCTAGACTTCGTGAGGGAGAACTATGGTAGGAGGGCTAGGAGGGAGTGGAGGCTCATAGACGATTGGTTCGAGAGCATACTAAACTCTACGGTTAAGAGGGTGACTGAGCACATGGAGGAGACTAACTTTAAGTCAGCCCTAGTTGAGGGCTATTACAAGCTGCAAGAGCATTACAAATGGTACGTTAGAATGGCTGGGGAGCCTCATGAAGACCTATTGAGGAGGTTTATAGAGATTCAGACGCTACTCATAGCGCCCATAGCCCCTCATACCGCTGAGGAGGCTTGGGAGTCTATGGGGAAGGAGGGCTTCATAAGCATGGCTCCGTGGCCTACGGCAGACGAGTCTAAGATTAAGCCTGAAGTGGAAGCGGCTATGGAAACCGTTAGAGCCTCCCTAGAGGATGCCAGGGAGGTCCTACGACTGATAGGAGGCGGTAGACACCTAGTTATAACTGTGGCGGCAGGATGGAAGTTCGAGGCGGCCAGCCTGGTGAAGAAGGCTGTCGACGCGGGTAAGCCTCTAGGAGAGGCTCTGAGGGAGGCCTTCAAGGTAGAGGGGGTTGAGAAGCGGGAGGTCGCAGGGATGATCCAGCAGCTGAGGAGGAGCCCGGAGGTCCTAGCCAGGCTCTCAAGCAGAGAGCTAGAGCTTAGAGCCTTCAAGGAGCTATCACAAGCCATAGCCTCCGAACTAGGCCTAGAGGAGGTGGTGGTTGAAGCGGAAGAGGAAGGAGTGTCGCCAAGGAAAGCAAATGCGATTCCAGGAAAGCCAGCACTATATGCCGAAAAGTAACTAACCAGCTACCTAGGGTGGATCTACCCCAAAGGCTCTAGACACATTTTCTACAGCTACTTTCCACACCCACTCCTCATAGCCTCTCTTAGCTAGCTCAGAGAGCTTTTCTGCCATGACCCATGGGTATACTACAACCCCGGGCCTGCGCGGGTCGTCTATGAAGTCGCTCTCGACCATGAAGCTAGGCTCTACTTTGCCTGTAGCATACTCCAACAGCTTTGGGACTCCGGGTACCGTGGCGTTATAGCCTAGCTCCCGGGCCCTAACAGCCATTTGGAGGGTTGAGTGGTGGAAGACTACTGCCTCCCTAGCCTCTACTCCCAGCCTCCCTATAACCATGTCTACGGTATCCACTGTAGCCCTACCAGCTTGCTCTAGGTGTAGCTGTATCATGCACCCCTCATTAGCGGCTTCCAGGGCCTCCTCCATTATCAGAGAGGCTATGGCTACCCTCTCGGGGGCTGTTTTGAAGTGTTGCCTCCCCACCTCCCCTATACCGTCAATAACACCCTCCCGGCACATCCTCCTTAGAGCCCTCACAACCTTCAAGCCCAGCTGTAGGACCTCCTCTGGCCTCAGCCTATACCTGTCTATCAGCCTGTCAACATCAGCCGGGTGGAAGCCGGAGAAGCATTTTACCTTCAAGCCCTCCTCCCTAGCCCTCTTACACTCCGAGACGATCAGGTCGGCCACCTTCATGTAGGCCTCATAGCCTGGGGGCTCTATCCCATAGCTCCAGGGGTTTAGGCTTAGGAGTGCTATGAACCAGCCTCCCGATTTGCGGAACCTCCGGGCTATCTCCCGCGCCCCAATCCCCCTTGCAGGGTTGGAGTGGGCGTGTGCAT
>JALTZQ010000133.1 GCA_027046105.1 Pyrodictiaceae archaeon | reverse complement strand
CAACTTCGTATGTAAGATTGTAAGTTAGTATAATCTTAATTAATGTTCATTAATCAGCTCTGATAGGAATCCTGCAAGTTTATTAAATGTTTTAGAACTCAATAATTCTCTATATGTTCTCACTGTCTTATCAATATATATTCTTACTATGTATAGCTTCTTTTTGTCTCTTAGCACATATGATTCGTACATGGTCTCATTCTTAAGCGAGGGATATATTAAGAATCCTTTCTCTACGTTCCATCCGTGAGTATATGTATATACTTGATTAACAGCATCTCTATCACCTTCAGAACCTGATTTAAGAGGGTCTTTAACAAGTTTGTATTTTACATCACCAACTGCTATGGGTTTACCATTAATTTCGATGACTATATCAGGTTCTAGATAAGCCCTAAGACTTGGCGAAATAACTAGAGCCCTTTCATTTCTTCCTGCCTTCCTCACCGATATGTTGATGCCTTTGGCTCTACGTAACCATCTAGCTACAATTATCACCATCTTTCTAACAAAATTTTCAAAGAGGTTATTCATGTTAATATAGAGTGCGGGTACACCTACAAATTCTCTCGGGTAAGGTGGCTGTTCATGTTCAAGCCATCTCCTGATAATTGCCGCAAGCCGAAGAAGTTCAGTTATGTATGGTCTGTCCAAAGGCGCTTCAGAAAGTAGTTCATGTACATTAACATTAGTGGTGAAAGGAGAAGGTGTGTAATCTAGATCGAATAGTGCCCTCAAAATTGTAGTTACATCTACATCAATAAGCTTAAGTAAATAAGGGGCTTCAAGACAAAGCACGTAACCTGCGTCTAATATGTATTGATTTATAGGGTTATTAGTAGTATAGTACTGAACCTCGTATGTTACTCTAGGTGTAGCACTAGCTAACAACGTTCTAGATAGTAAAGAACTCAATATTCTCCCACGAACAACTACGCCTTCCTCCAATTTCATTGACGGTAGCTCTGCAAATCCGTAAATAAGAGCCTCGCTCAACCTCTCTATAAATTTCTTTATGACGCCTATCACCAAAAGATCGACTATACTCTCCCTACCAGTAGGTACTGAGATCAAATTTTCTATTTCTCTTACTTCTTTAAAATTCCTAGCCTCACTAAGAGCTAGCATCCAAATTATATTTTTTACGCCTATTTTCGGCTCAACAACTAGAACCACATTTCTACCTTTGCTATCTTTGAGCACAAATACTCCCACATAGCCTCTAGCCTTGACAGCTATCCTTCCATCGAGTTTTAACACGACATCAAAGACTCTTCTACCTCTTCTATCGGATAGATTTACAAGCCTTCTAAGAAACTCCGTATCCTTCGCTAAATCCTCAGGAAGCTTCTTTTCCTCCCATTCATGCATCACGATCTCTATAGGTTCGTTCAAGGCTACCACGCTACAGCTTCTTCAACTGTGATTCTACGTATCCTATCAATTGCTGAGCATCACGGCTCATTACACCTGGCACTAGGAAATAAGCTTCAATCAGAGGCTTTATTCGGAACCTCCACACCTTCACAAGGCCTTCCTTATCTTTAACCCCTCTAAAGAATAGATGGCCTAGTCCTTTCTTACCTATAGATCTCTCGAAAAACTTATTGACTCTGTTAAATATGTCTACTGCGATATTTATCACATCATCTAGAGCTCCTTCATTTCGAAGAAGCTCCCTTAATGCCTCTTCACTCGCATCTATTCTTATAACTTCAAATCTACGTCTCAGGGCTACACCAATGTCGAATGTTCCCCTGTCAATATCGTTAGCAGTTGCTATGATGTATAGGTTCTCTGGCACTACTAAGTATTCTCCTGAGTATGCGAGTTTAACAGGGTATCCACGATATTCAAGAGCATATATAAGCTCGCCGAAAACACTTGCAACATCGGCTCTATTGATCTCGTCTATAACTAGCACTATCCTTTTCTCCGGATTCTGTTGGGCATAGCGACACAGTCTAACGAAAAGCTGCGGCTCAACCACTAACTCTACATGGCCACCCCGCGACTTCAATATCATACGTTCAATAAAATCATCGTATCTATAGCTTCTATGAAACTGTACCAGGATCCAAAGCCCACGACGTCCCTCATCGGTTAATGCGTGAGCGACCCACATAGCGAGATGAGTCTTGCCGGTACCAGGAGGACCTATGAGTATAACTTGTTTAGAATCCTCAACAACGTTAACTACTTCATTTAGCAAATCTTCCTTGGGTCTTGGCTCAGGAGGTACTAGACCAGGGAATGTGAACTCCTCAGGCTTCTTAACCTCAGCAAAACGCTCGAAGTTCTCCATAAGGATAATCAATCCTTTAATAACCTTTGAAGCTACAGTGCCAGGACTTACAGTATCAGCTATCCTTCCAACTTGCTCACGTGCCCTAGAATAGAAACCAAGCAGATTCTTGAAAACCTCGACTCTTAAATCATATGGCAGGTCCTCATCTCCTAAAACGTCTGCTACACCATCAATATCACCGTCATTCCAATCCTCTATTCTGGCATCCTTTCTCCGAAGAAACTCGTTTACAAGCCACACCTTTAACTCTACATAATTATTGACTGGCAGAGATAGCTTAGTATAGGACTCGTAACGTAGTGTCTCCAAGGCGTACTTAAGTCCACGCTCCTCTAAGTCTCTCAATACTCTTTCCTTTAGCTCTTCAACATTAGCAGACATGGTAGCCACCGCTAAATCAGCTTATGAACTTAAGAATATAGCTTTCTAATTCTGAAATAGCTTTTCTCTTTAGTTCATCAGCCATATACATATTCTTAATGAATTCTTTCATATACCTTGAAACTTCGTCAGTTATTTCTTCTATTATAGGTATTTCCAAAGATTCTAACTCGTCTTTTGTTATTGAATATTGTACAGTTGCTCCATATCCTAATGCTTCAATCATTTTCCTATAGAACGATGATTTTAATAGTGCCAAAACATAGTATTTTAGTGATTCATCAACATTAGGTTTAGGTACAAGAGTAGCAATGCCTTGCATTACGTATGCATCATAAGGCAAGATACCGACTTTACCTATGCTTGCCCCGTCTTTAACTAACAAAATGGAACCCTTAGGATAAGGTACTCCTCTTCTTGTTATGTAGTAAATTTTTTCGTAATCAATTATTCCGCTTTCATCAATGCTGTCTATAGTAATAAGCGGATATTGTCCCTCTCTGATTTTGTATTTCTTTTCTCTTGGCACACCAGCCGTATGTACTCTAAACAAGTCCGATATTCTATATACTTTTCCACTATGTTCTTTAACTAATTTTGAGACTACACCAAAAGCTAATAGTCTTGATGGATCTACTCGGAAGCGAGGGATACTATGCATATCCTTTGCTTTAATTATACTTGCTATTAATCTTTCAGTTTTACCAAAGTGCTCCTCAGCTATCTTCATTGCCTCGAAGTACGCTCTCCAAGCCTTAGTCTCCAATTCATACGCTGAACCCAGAAGCTTTACAACTTTATTTCGTAGTTGTGCTGGAGCAATGGGTATTGGTATTTGCTCAACTACTTTCCTATCGAGCTCGGGTTGGAGAGCGCCATACCAAGCTATATTTGATAAAAGTTTCCCTATTTGCGAATTAAATAAAACGACTAGGTATTTTTGCGTGTCTTTGTCCTCACCTAAGACTCTGAGTAAGTGCTCAGTATATATAACATGTTCTTTGTCGAAGAACTCTTTTACTGTATTTGTAAAAGCGTCCGGGATTAAACCGCTTACGTCTATTTTTCCAGTACGTGTTAGCAATAATGTCCCATCAGAGGCTTCGTAGACCTCAGAAGGGAACGGAGTAATTGCTCCTTTTAGAGGGTGCACGGAAAGCTTCCAAAGAGCGCCCGCGCCATATGCGATAGTATCAGCCTTTTGTCTGTTCCTTTTAATTTTCTTCCAAGCTAGACGAGGTACCTGAATGATCTCGAAACCATAATCTTTGGTTAGGTATATAATCTCGAAACCCCTCTCTTCTAGCATAGTTAGTAACTCATTGTACCTTACTGCTGAGAGTACCGTAAGTGGATTTAACTTAACATAATCAATGCTGAGATTATTGTATACTTTTAGTAGGATTCTTAAACTAATAGCTATAATACTCATTTTATCTCACCTGATTATTTCAAACTCTTGTACCCACCAGCTGCATGTTCTCTCCTTCCTCCACTCTTCTAGGCATTTCTCGTAGTAGTCTGGCTTTCTCCCTATCCACTTAAGGTACTCGGCTATAATTGCAGGTAGGTCGTTTTCCCTGATTGGCTCAGCGTCTTTGCTGTGTGTGTCGTAGCCTATATGCTCTGCTAGTGCTACGAAGAACTCGTAATCTTCGGGTACCTCGCTTACTCTCTCGTAGAATAGTAGTGCTGTCTTTGTCCCCGCTCCAGTGTAGTAGAAAGCTCCGTGTGGCAACTCTATTACTGCATTGAGCTTAGCCTTTACTGGCGTATGTTTTGCTGTGAACAAAAGTCTCCTAATCCACTCATCGCCCGGGTTGTTCAGCACTCCAACATCTATTACTGTGAATACCTTACCTCCGAGCCTCACGACTCTCAAGAACTGCTCTAGTAGCACAACTTGTATAGGTAGTCTATCGTGAAGCAGTATCGGCTTTAGGCTATTATCATAATAGATAGTATAGCTCCATCCTAGCTCAGGGTCTTTAAGTATAAGTTTATAGGTATAGTTGCCATAGTCTTCCGGGGTAACCCACTCTCTCCCCAGCTTGTCAGCTATCTTCTCAGGGCTAGCACTGGTTCCGAGCCTCTTTGCTAGTTCCTGTAATTCTCTGCGGCTCATGTCGTGTAGCCATGTGTTTTGTGCGAGAACATACTGTGCAAGAATATACTTATCCTCTATAAGTAGCTCTCCTCTGCCTCTCCCTCTACCAGCCCGTCCCATGGGCGGGTTAGTGAGTATTAGATCGAATCCCTTTCTTACCTCGTTATTGTGTCTGCTCCACCTTTTCTTCATAAGGTATACTATTGGGGGTAATTCGGCCAGCCTTATGAGGTCCTTAAGTCCATGAAGAACCTTAGGTGCTACATCGTCTTTTCTAAGGCTGTGTACTATACCTATGAAGCTTAAGAATTCGTCTGAGGCGATATTGACTTCTATTACCTTTCTCTCTAATCCTTTTAGTACGGCATTAGCAAACTTGTATGTGTTCTTCTCCATGTGCTCTAAGCCTTCTACTACTATGGCGCTTGTGGTCTTAATTCCGCGTCTAATGCTATCCCATCTTTTAAGAAAGCTTTCAAGGAAGTCTTTAGAGGCTCTAAGGTTTACTATTGGGCCCAAATGATTTGTAGCATCGGCTCTAAATATGTTTGCTATACCGTTGCCATATATCATCATGTTAACTGAAGCGATGCTCACCATTTCCTCGAACAGATCTGTAGCAAAGAGGTGTTTTTCAGCATAATCTCTGAGCTTGTAGGGTTCACGATACTCTGGAAACGCTTTCAGTATCTTTTCAAGCCAAAATGTGAGGAAACGGGCTGAACCAGCACAGGGATCATATACTTTAACATCTATGGGAGAGAAGTCCTCAGCTTCAAATTGAGCCCAGGCTATCTCCCTCATGGTAATTACAAGGTTTCTATGAGTAAGATACTGGCCAGCTCCACCCTTAAATGCTTCATAGACCATTTTCTCAAATAACGCTCCTAACGCATCATAATGCACAAGCGCTTTTTGAACATCCGGGTTTTCCTCTATAGCCTTAAGGATCTTTTCAAGACTTGTTAGTCCAAGACCTCGGATGGCATCAGACATACTTTGTAAGAACTTTTTTACAGCTTCATCGCTTACATGAGAGGATAGCATCTCTATGAATGCGATTATCTCTTGATCTCTCGTCCTCCTTACATCCTCAAGCATCTCTTTAACTACTTCTGCTACCGCTTGTTCTGTGCCTCCTCGCTCCCTTGCCTTCTTAACGATGTAACCTATAATGGGCAGGAGTCTCTTGGCAGCGTCTAGACCGCCTGCTCCTTCCATCTTATATAGTATGTTGTGCACCTTGTCCACAAATTCATAGATATTGACGGGAATGTTTACATTCTTCATATATTTTATTAGTGTTGTATCCGCTTTACTCTCCTTTCTCCTTCTGGGCATAGCTCTCGCCCTTCTCAATAACTATTCTACCCTCTTCGAGAACCCATAAGACCTCGTCCCCTTCACTAAGCCCTAGTAGCTTCCTAACCTCACTTGGCACAGTAGTCCTATTATACCGTCCAAGCTTGGTAGAAGCTAATACCACGCGCTTCTTTAGAGACATATCTAAACCCTCATGTAGATATTGTGTAAGCGTACTCTATAAATTCTCTGCTAGTTATGCCTATATTGGTTTATATAGAACGAGGTATAAAGTATGATATAGGGAGCGAGTTGAAGCATTGGATTATAACAGTTAGTGAAGAAAACTGGTATGTCATAAAGTCAAGTAATGTCTATGGCGCACCCGAGTCTCAAAGGTTTAAGTCTATACACAGGCTAATCAAACCAGGGGATATCGTAATATTCTATGTCAAGAAGAAGGACTCCAAGGATCTTGGTGGCAAGTTTGTTGGTGCTTTCAAAGTTATTTCCAATTGGTTTCGTGAAGATAAGCCTTTGTGGCCTGATGAGATTAGAGAGGGCCGTGTTAAGTATCCTTGGAGGGTTAGACTTGAACCCGTAAAGCTCGGTGTTGCTGATTTCCGAGAGCTTGTGCCTAGACTTAGCTTTATCGAGAAGAAGGATAAGCCCGGAGCATATCTTGTAGGGACACCAGCCAACCTAAGAAGACCGATACCAGAAAAAGATGCTAAAACTATTATCGAAAGTCTTAGGTGAATGATAGATGGTTGAATATACTGTTCGTGGACTTGTTAATGACTTCATAAAAGGACATATCCATATTCCAATATTTCAAAGAGAATTCGTTTGGAGTGACTATCAAATCGTCACCCTAGCTGAATCTATATATAAAGGATACCCAATTGGCATAATGATATTCTACGAATGGAGCGAGGAAGGGAAGAAACAATATAGAGTGCTTGATGGTCAGCAAAGGTTATTGTCAATGGTGCTTATGAGTGAGGAGCGTGTCCAAACAGAAGCGGGAGAACGAAGACTCATAATATGGTTTAATGTAAGAACAGAAGAGTTCAAAGCATCAATGTACAAACCTGGAGACGAATGGGTTAGACTTAAAGATGTCATTACGAAGAATAGTTCTAAGGAAGTAGTTGAGGTAGCTCAAGAGATAAGCAGGAAAACAGGTATTTCCTTGGGAGACGTGCTTGAGAAACTTAACCGTTTATGGGCGCAGTTCAACACTAAAGAGTATACGGTACCTGTATTCATAGTACCCGGGAATACTGATCTAGATACTTTAGGCGAAATATTCGTTAGGATTAACTTTGCAGGTACAAGAGTTCGTTCTGCAGATGTGAATTACACGATGCTGGCCATCGTAAACGAAGAAGTAGCTAAGCTTATGAGGAAATTCTACCATAGTCTAGCTAATGCACAACTCCTAGGCTATGAATGGGATCTTGAATATGGTGTGATCGTGAGGACGTTTATAGCCTTCCTCTCTGAAGGTAGGGTAAGGTTAGAGAATACTGTTCTGAAACAAGCTAAAACGTTGAAGGAACTATTGCGAGAAAAGAAGGATGAGTTAATGAACATATGGGATCTTACAAGAAATAGTTTGTTGGAGGCAATTAAGTTTCTCATGGATGATGATTTATTAGCTATCAAAAGTTCTAAGTCGAGGTTCTTATTAACACAAACGCCTTTAATAACCATGGCTTATTACATTGGAAGTAAGTACCTTATAAACCATATACCCGTGCCGCATAATGAGAAGCTGGGCCTCATAGGATGGTTTATACTTTCAACATATTATAGACGATATAGTAGTGCTTCTGAAACTCGATTAAATGAAGATTTACAGGCTATAGCTGAAGGAGGCAATTATAAAGATCTTATTAGTAATTTGAAGAAACATGTAGGCGAGTTAAGGATATCCAAAGAAGCTTACCGAGGTACTGGTACAGATAAACTCTTCCTACTTTATGTAGCCCTTAGATCTACAAGGGCAAGAGATTTCTATGATAGAGAAACAGTAATTAACGGTCTTAACGCTACTACGCATCATATATTCCCTATTAATATTATAGGTGGAATGTATAGTAGGAATGAAATAAACGATATAGCTAATTTAACGCTTATTCTATCAAGTAGTAATGAACGTATCAGAGAAAGCCCGAAGATATATTTAAAAAGGATACCACACGAACTACTCCAAGCTCATCTAATACCCTTAAATGAAGAGCTATGGGAGGAGAGAAGGTTCAAGGATTTCTTAGAGGAAAGACGGAAACTTTTAGTCAATACTATTAATGCATACTTAAGCAAACTAGCTGCTATATGAGGTGATAGAGGTTATGTGCAGGCTTTTTGGCTTGTATGCTAATGGACTTGTCGATGTTGGTTTCAGCTTCTACGGGTCTCCCAGGGGGAGTTTTGAGGGGCTTTCATATGGTAATCCTAGTGGGTGGGGTATTGCATGGTTTGATAATGGATGGCATGTCTATAAGGAGCCTCGGCCCCTCTACCTCTCAGGTAAAGCTAGAGATCTTGTTGAGAAACGTGTTCGTGGAAGGATAATTGTTTCACATATTAGACTCGCTAGCATTGGAAGCGAGTCAATGGAGAATACTCATCCATGGCTATATCGGGGCTGGGTCTTCGCACATAACGGAACAATTAATCGTGAAGCTCTACTGAAACTACTTCGTAGAGAATACTGGGACTTCGAGGGAGACACTGATTCCGAGGTATTCTTCCACTTAATTATCCAGGAGGTAACGGATCTAGGTGACCCCATAGAGGGTATCATGAGTGCTGTCAAGAAAATAGTTGATAGAGGAATCGCTTTCTCATCACTCAACTTTATTGCGAGTGATGGTGAGAGATTATATGCTCTGCGATACGCTACTAGACGGCTAAGCTATTACACGCTCTACTATTTGGAGCGGCCTAGAGAGAAACTGGAGTTGAGAAAACTATCTAGGGAGACGAGGCAATTGATACTAATGAAGCTTGCTCGTGGAGAAAAAGCTGTAGTTATAGCCTCTGAGCCTATGAGTGATGAATCATACTGGAAACCTATACCGAATAAACACCTAGTAGTAGTAAGCCCTAATCTCAATGTGGAACTAATACCTATAAAAACGTAGGATTTAATAAGTCAGTTATAGAGGTAAGCCAATGATTTTCGGGATAAGGTTTGAAGTAAATAATGAACTATATGTTGGAATAGATCTTAGAGAGTACGTTAGGATCGAGAATAATGTTGCCAATATTAGCTTACCGGAGAAGATAGAGCCAGTAATTATTGATGACTCATACCTCAAGATCCTCTACGCCATGTTCAATCCTAGATTAATCTATAGAGGTGATGCTCATGGAACTATTGAGGGATGGAGATACCTAGAGTCTCACCAGGTAGATCTTAGTGAGGCTACAACTATACTAGCAATGGATGAAATAACTACCATTTTAGTATGGAAGTTTCTACCCGCGGTACCCTTTATTACTTCTATCCCTGAACTCGCACATCTTGTTAACCATCTAAGGGAGAATAATGTAGGAAACCTAGAGCATTATATTCCAAAGATTAGAAGGAAAATTGGGAGCAAGAAGAGAGGAGCTATCAGATACGCTATTAAAGGTATGCACAAGGGCAATCTACCATTTATCTTTGCAAGACCATTAGAGTACAGCATATTTAGTATCAATAGTGAACTATGGATCTGTAGAGAAATGGTTGACAAAGGCTATGATGTAGAATTTAATCCTCAGAGTAGTGGCCCCGATCTATATCTTAGTGGTAGAAGCGTGAAGTTAGAGGTGGCCACGAAGTTTGAGCGGTTAGATATTCGGGAGCATAAGGAGTGGATGGAAGATACTCAAAAGAGCTCGGAGGATCGTTCTATTAAGGTCAACCTAAGAGTGCTCTTGGCGTCTCTGCTGCTTTTACTTGCTGATAAGCTTAGAGAAGAGCTTAGACAAGGCGATATAGTGATCATAGATGTAAGTTCTACTTTGGAGGGCTCTATGTTGTTAGCTCTAAAATTCTTCTCGAAAGAGCCTCGTTCTTTAGAATTTGATACTGCTGTTAATCAGGCATTAGAACTCGTGAATAAGGGAAAGAAGGCTATAGTCCTTTATACTCGGTCAAGAGAGTTCTCAGCTTCACTATGCATCGATGACGAGAATGCACTAAAATTTATTAAGCATGCAGAAGAGAGGACTAATCCTCTAGCATCGCTGAGAAGAAAACACCCGTATGAAGCAATCAGGATACTAAGCTCTATATTCTACCAATCAAAGGAGTTTACTTAAAATAAAAAACTTTAATTTAATGAGATATTCCAAATAATCAGGGTAGTAGTTTCTAATCTCTTGCCGTTAATGCCTTTTCTTTATCTATCGTTATTACAAGGAAAGTGTTTATTTCCGCGAAATCCGCCATCTTTATTTTTACCGGGGATACTACGAGTTTATTTTCTCTAACTTCTACGATAAAGTATGTTTTTATAGAATACGTGCCTAGCTGGGATGTCGCTACTAGCATATTACCTACTTCAGTGCTTTGATCTAATAATAAGACGTTTTTTGTTAGAGGATTTGACTTCAGTAGCTCTATTAGTTTTTTGCGGAGCGGTAATAGTTCGCGTAGTAGTTGCTCGGTATCAAAGTCTATTTTTATTCCGAGGAATGCATAGTCTCTAAGTATTGTTGTATCTTGTCTAGCTAAAAGGGAGGCTATGATAGCTGGAGCTACGGTATCAAATTCTTTTACTGCCTTGCTTAATACCTCGTGGTCGCTTATATTCAATGCTATTTCCTTGCTAGCTAGATCTCTAACTAGCTCTTTTACTATTTCTTCAAATAGTTCTAATACATGTTTAGGGACACTATACCACTTTTCATATTCAGGCTCCGATGTGAACCATGCTGGTACTAGTTTATCGAATGCAGACTTAGATAGAGTCCTATACACCACATAATACTTATACTCCTTTTCATTACCACTCTTGGTCTTCTTCTTAGTCTTCTTCTCCGAAACCATCATCTCTAGTTTCGGATACTCAACCAACATATTCTACACACCTCAACATTAGTTATCTCCTGAAACATATATAAACTTTTTCCTTCAACTTTAGAGAATAAGTTTCTGAAACCATGCTTATCAATTCTTGTAGAACTATATGGTCTCATATTGGGATTTAGGATCGATTAAATAATGAAAGATAGATGTTCCAAAGAGAGGAGGAAGCAGGGTATTTATATCCTAACGATAAGTTTTTATACCTAGGGGTGGCCATGACCCGTGCTATCGCTTATATCATGTTGGTCACTATATTAATTCTATCGATGATAATGCCGATTGCTCGTTCTGAGGCTGGAAAGTATTATGTGTACGAGTTTACCCATCAGGAATTTGAGAATGGAAAGCTGTCTCTTAACTATAGTATTGTAGTGAAGTTTGTGAGGGTCAATGATACAGCATACAAGGTGGAGTTAGTGAAGTACAGTGGTCCAGAATCTATGAAAAGATATGTAGAAACGCGGATTAAGAACTTGGAAAACTTTACCGGAGGCCTAGTGCTTGTTAGGGAAGGTTATCTACCAGCTGTTGTTACTCTCCACACTTTATGGGTGGATCCCGGAAAGCTTAGTTTGGGCAAGGAGGCTGTAGCTGAAATATCCGAAACTATAAACAGGCTTTGCAGTATGGGTGGTAGTCGTGAAGACATCAGTAAGCGGCAGGAGATCGTTAGAGAACTAGGGAAGAATGCCGGAGTGAGAATGGTTTTAGAAGGTATGTTCCCGTATGCATCCTATAGGCTACTCTTACAAGACTTGCCAGCTGCAGGGCTTCGAGAAGACACCAAATACTTATGCAACAAGGGATTCAGCATCTCGGTTGACGAAACGAAGAACACATACGTGTTTAAACTTGATATATCCAAAACAACAAGTTCAAACGAATGGAAGATAACTGGAAAAGCTATATACTCTAAGAACGGCTGGCTGATATCCTCAACATACGAGGAAAACATTAATTCGAAAAGGGAAGGTACCCAGTACACACGCAAAGTAGTAGAAACCGCTAAGCTAGTGGATACAAACGATGAAACGGTGAAATCGGCTATGGAAAGCACCGAAAACATAGAAGGCTCAAAGAGCAGTAATGGCGGTCTGCCCCAATCAATCCCTGTGTCAACCGAGACTGTAGCGGTAGGAGTAGGAGTAGTCACGGTACTAGCGTTGATAGTCTTAGCCCTCAAAAAACTATTATAGTTTTGACAACATTTCCCCCTTTTCCTGCTTATCTCATTTTATGGGAAGAGTCATATTCTCACGGCTTTACGCCAATATTCTAATATCTCACCTTCCCTACTCGATGGCACTGAGATTATCTTTACCTCGTTATTTCTTACTAGTACCACTCCACGCTCGTTTCTTCTCGATCGTATCGTCCATTGAAAGCTTGGCACTGATATAATCAGTTTATCGAGATAAGGCTTTACCATCAAGTTATGGCAATGTCCCACTACAATATACTTTATTTTATGCCAGAGGTCATGTTTCAATATTTCCTTTAACAGGTCGCTATACATCCATTCATCGAATGTTCTACAATCATCATCTCTTTCTTCGATATAGTGTATGCCGAATACGTTATCATACATATAGAATTCACTGTCTCGATAGTAATTTATTTGCAATCCTCTGAAATCTTCCCTTAATGTTTTAACGACGCTATCAAGAAGATCAATAGAGTGTCTAAGATCATGTGTGCCGGGAATTATATTTATAACCCTTACATGCAATACTTTAGCCATCTTAATTATTGTCTGTACTACTAATTCTTGTTGAATGTCTAGTGGAAAGTTTTCAGATTCTTGGTCATGATATTGGGGCTTGCCTTCAATGATGTCGCCTAATATATGTAATGTGTTGGCTCTAAGGTGTTCCCTCTTAATAGTATTGAAGATTTTGTCTAGAGCTATAATGTCAAACTTGTTGCTACCCACATGTAAATCTGCAATAAAGCAGTGATGCCATGTCCTCATTCTCTCCCTTAGGGACTGCAGCTTATTTATAATATCACTATATATCTCTCGTTTATTTTCCTTCAACAAGTTCTTCACGATTTGTTGGTGATACTCTATGGGCACATATTTTCTACCGTTTATTTCGATAATACCTTCTGTACCCATGGTTTACCCCAAAAAGAAACGATTAGCTTAGTCATTCAGCAACTTTATTCCTGCTTAATCGATTGAGAAACTCGAAGGGCCTTTACTTTTCTTCTAAAGGTTTCATATGACATACATTTTATTCTCCCTTTTACTTCACGGCATATCTTCTTCTCTTCCTTTAGTAGCCTCCACACTTGCGAAATTGATAACCCCTTATCCAAGAGTTGCTTAACGTAGTCCTTGGGGAATGGAAACTCCGGCCTTCCAAGCTTAACTCCCTGCTCCTTCAACCGCTTCAATGCCTCTTTTGTTCGATTGCTAATATCCTTACGGTACAGCTCAGCAAACCATAAGAAGTCG
>JALTZQ010000132.1 GCA_027046105.1 Pyrodictiaceae archaeon | reverse complement strand
CCCTAGAGCCGTGGCCGGAGACCCCGGCAAGCCCAGAGTCGTGGCCGGGATCCCCGCCTACAATGAGGAGAAGTACATAGCCAAGGTACTCCTCAAAACCAAGAGGTACGTGGACGAGGTCATAGTCGTGGACGACGGCTCCACCGACATGACTGGGGAGATAGCCAGGGCCCTTGGGGCCACAGTGGTGAGGCACCCCAGGAACCTTGGGTACGGCGCGGCCCTCCAGACCATATTCAGGGAGGCGAGGAAAAGGGACCCCGACGCCCTAGTAATCCTAGACGCCGACGACCAACACGACCCAGACGAAATACCAAAACTAGTAGAACCCATACTGAAGGGAGAAGCAGACATAGTAATAGGGTCACGGTTCCGTGGCAAAACAGAACAACCGCTATGGCGCCGCATAGGAGTAAAGATGATCACATGGCTCACTAAAAAAGCACACAAACTACCAAAACACATAACTGATGCGCAGAGCGGTTACAGGGCATATAACAACAAAGCGATAAAGCTCATACATCCACGGGACGCAGACATGGGAGCAAGCATAGACATTCTGGCACAAGCAGCACAACATAAACTACGCATAAAAGAAGTACCCATAACAATCCGGTACCACGAAGAGGCAAGCACTCAAAACCCGGTATCACATGCAGCCAAGGTAGTAACAAGGATTATAGAAACCGTGGCTGAGCGTCGTCCGCTTCTCTATCTGGGAGCTCCTGGTACTCTAGCAACTCTAACGGGCGCAACATTAATTGCACACAGCCTCTACAACTTCAACATAACCCGGACCTTCAACCCAGCAGAAGTACTATTGGCAGTCATACTCTTCTTTGCAGGACTAATACTATCAACGCTAGCAATACTACTATATATAATACAAAAGCTAAGATAGCGGGAAAAGATGGCTATGAGAATAGTGTTTATAGTCAACCACTTCTACCCGGAACTGGGTGCAATAAGAACCGAGTACGAGATAGCCAGAAAGCTAGCAGAAACCAATGATGTTCTCGTAATCACCACCTTTCCCCGAAAATATAGGCTTCCTAAAGGGCTAACCTACAACTATCCTAGGATTAAGCCTGCAATAATTGAGTATATTGACAGATTAAAAATACTAAGAGTAGGCTCATTCAAATCGAGAAAAGACGATATGAAGCAGCGCCTTGCAGAGCTCTTGACCAGCACGGCGTCTTTACTTCTTTCGTCCTTCTTTCTTGTTCCATTCAGCGATCTGGTACTCGTAGCAGGCGACATAGAGCTTATCATAAGCCAAGTAGGTATAATGGTAGGCAGGATCTGGAGAAAGCCCATCGCAGTAATCTTGCATGATATACATCCCGATGTGCTTGTTAAAGCAGGAGTGCTAAAGAGCAAGGCAATAGTAAAGTTATCTGAAGTCTTAATAAGGATGTTCAGTAGGTACATTGATAAAGTGATTGTTCACTCCTATTCAAATGCCGAACTGTTGTCAAAGAGGTATAGTATGGCTAAAAACAAGATAGAAGTGATAGAATTGTGGGCTAATACACACGAAATAAGACCAGTCAATGATGCCACAAAGAGAAATTTAAAGCTAAAGTACATAGGCAGAACAGACAAAACAGTTGTATCCTTCGCTGGTGTAATGAATCCCCCACAAGGGCTCGAAGTTGTAATACGCGCAGCTTATCTGGTGAAATATCGTTATAAAGCGCATAATAGACTGCTCTTTCTCCTCGTAGGTGACGGCATAGAGAAGCCACGGCTGCAAAAACTTGCAAAAGAGCTCAACGTTGAGGATATAGTTAGGTTCTTACCGCTTCAGCCAAGAGATAAGTACATTGAGATACTTCAGCTCTCTGATATATGCCTCGTAACGCTTAGAAAGGACTATCTACAGCCAGTTGTGCCCTCTAAGCTACTAGAAGTCATGGCTGCAGGCTGTCCAGCAGTACTCTCGATGCCAGCACATAGTGATGCAGTGAGAATAGTCATAAAGCACCGTTGTGGATTATATGCAGGTGCAGGTGATCCTGAAAGACTAGCAGCTGCGATACTACGTTTAGCAAACAATACCATGTTACGCGAGACGCTCTCACGTAATGCCCGAAGAGCGGTGGAGGAATATTACAATCTTGGAAGGGCAGTGAAACAATATGAAAGCATACTGTTGGAACTGGTATCAGCTAGGCATTCTAAAGGGACAACACGTGTGGTAAGCTAATAAAGATCCTACAATTGCGATAGCTTGGGGCGGAAGCGTGAATCTTCGAGAACACATAAGCGGGAGACGAATCCTCGTAACCGGAGGCGCAGGCTTCATAGGCAGCAACTTGGTAAGAAAACTACTTGAGCTCGGAGCCGAAAAAGTAATAGTAATAGACGATCTTTCCTCGGGGCATCGCTGGCTACTACCAGACGATGATCGAATAGTATTTTATCAGAGGAGTATACTAGACGATGAAATCCTCAAGAGAGCCTTTGCCTTAAGACCAGATCTAGTATTTCACCTCGCAGCACATTTTGCAAACCAGAACAGCGTAGATCACCCTGAAACAGACCTTCTCGTAAACGGTCTTGGTACACTCAAAGTGCTGGAATACGCCAATATAGCCAGGATAGACCGCGTAGTAGTAGCAGGTAGTGGCTGTGCAGTCTATGGGCACAACGCACCCCTACCATACCGAGAGGACATGCCACCAACACTATACTATACAACACCCTATCAAATACACAAGCTCCTAACTGAGCTCTACGCCTACTGGTTCCACGAATACTACAAGCTACCCATAACGGTAGTAAGGTACTTCAATGTCTACGGCCCAGGCGAGGTACCAGGAAGATATCGTAACGTAATCCCCAACTTCATATACTGGGCAATGAAGCGAAGGCCTCTCCCCATAACGGGCACAGGCGAGGAAACTCGAGACTTCACGTACGTGGAAGACGCAGTA
The DNA here is from genome assembly GCA_027046105.1 of Pyrodictiaceae archaeon. Next base: position 98 of record JALTZQ010000132.1, on the reverse strand, counting down.
GAAGCAACAATACTAGCAGCAATTAAGGAAGAAGCTATAGGGGAACCATTCAACATAGCGGGAGGGAGAGAAATAAAAATCAAGTATCTCGCCGAGCT
>JALTZQ010000131.1 GCA_027046105.1 Pyrodictiaceae archaeon | reverse complement strand
GTGCTTTGCTTGTCCTACAAGTACTAGGCATGGCACGTATACCGCAATTTATATTCCTACTTCTAGGCCTTATGGCGGCAGCCTCAATAGCAGTTACACTGATAACATCACCATTGGAACCTAGGCGTAAGGCAGTGTATGCACTAGTGCTCTCAATGGTAGCTGCTGTACTTCTCCTTCCGAGACTAAAACAGTACGCTCTAATACTTCCAGCAGTCACCATTCTAGCTATAATAGCATACCTATCCACGACACCATACGTGGAGAAGAAGTAGAAACAATTCATTCTGTTGGGCAATCAATAGGTTCAACTATCAATACGGGACCATCCTTTTCTACTACCCTTACTTTACAACCACGTTTAACTGGCTTATCCTTGCTTCTTGCACGCCAATACTCGCCCTCGATAAGCACAAATCCTTCATCTTCAACCGTTATATCGTCTAAGGCTTTCCCTTCCTTGCCAAGCACTGTTGGTGTGTAGACTGTTTTTGCTCTCCAAACTCTCACTGCTTTGTAGACTATGAGGCCCATAAAACCTGCTATTGGTAGCGTGGCTGAGAGGACTACTGTTGTAACAGTCTGCATATAAGCTGGTGAGATAGTGATCTCAGTACCTCCGGAAGGAAGCATTATCAAGCCTACTACGAGTAATGCTATACCTGCGGCTCCTACAGCACCAAATCCTGGTATTAGTGCTAGCTCTACTATTAGTAGGACAAGACCTGCAACGAGAAGCACTATTGCTAATAGGCTTGAACTATAGCCCATTCCGAAGAGACTTAGCAGTATTAGTGCTACGCCAACGGCTAGTAGTGGTAGGTGGCCACTAAATAATGCGGCAAGGATAACGAATATGCCTATAGTTGACAGTAGCCCACTTATCACTGGGTCAGAGAGGAATTGTGCTACATGAAGTCCTATGGGCATGTCATATTCCACTATCTTGGCGGGTCTTGAAATGATAATGCGTTCACCAATAGCAGTCTTAACCTTGGTGCCATTAATCATAGCTAGTAGCTCGTAGAGATTTGGGGCCACATACTCTACGACATTATACTTTAAGGCTTCTTCAGCATCAAGTACGAGGTTATGATAAACGAAATCCTTGGCAACAGTAGCATTACGGCCATATTGTTTCATACAAGCTTCTATCTCCTTATAGAGCGGGTTCAGAATTTTCGTCTCATTGACTGGCGTATATGTTCCGGTTGAGGGATTAAAGGCTACGGGTTGTACAGCACCAATAATTGTGCCATGCTGCATGGCTGCTACATGTGTACACATGAGTATCATTGTTCCTGCACTTACAGCCCAACGCCCAGTAACATATCCTACAACTGGTATACTTGATTCACGTATAGCTTTTACAATCTCAAGTGCTGAATCTACAAAGCCTCCAGGTGTGTCAAGAACAAGGATTAGCGTTGCATTATTTTCCTCTGCAGAGCGTATGGCAGACTTAACGTAGTCGGCTATGGCGCCGGTGATGACCCCTTCAATACGTACAACGAATACTATGGGTTCCACTGGCTTTGCAGCATCAGCAGCAATTCCGGCAATAAGTGGGAGTGCTAGGGCAAATAGAGTAGCCAGTATGAGTAGACGCCTCGTGGTTTACCACCATGCTGTATACCTGTGAACTCCCACCAGAAATTACTCTTCTCCTAGGTATGGTCTAGGGGAAGCTTGAAAGCACATAGGTGCCGCTCTGACTGAGGAGGAAAATGGTAGTTGTCATAGTAGCTTGCCCAGTTCTGGGTCTTTGGTGCTTCAGGGTGAGATTCAGGATGGAGTGTAGGAGGAGATACAGCCTAGTAATAGTAGATCTTGATGGTGTTGTATGGCGTGGCGGTACACCTATAGAGCCTAATATTGAGGGTTTACGTTGCTTACGAGATGAGGGTGCAAGATTAGTTTTCGTAACGAATAATGCTACAAGAAGTCGGCGCCTCTATCAAGTGTTATTGAGTAAAGTAGTTGGCTGGAAGGTATCAATAGAAGAGATAGTTACAAGCGCATACGTGCTGGCTGACTGGGCTCTACGTAATCACGGTAACCTACTAATCTATGTTATTGGTGGTCCAGGCCTCTTAGAGGAACTTGCATTGGCAGGCCACATCCTGGTTACAGAGAGGGAAGTACTACGGTGCATGGTAGATGCAGTAGCAGTAGGCTTAGACACGGAACTTACCTACACTAAGATCTTTCATGCTGCCAAGGCTATACGTGAGTGTAAGGCCTTGTTCCTTGTCACTAACATCGACAAGACTATACCTATTGAAGATGCTCTAGCGCCTGGTGCAGGAAGTATTGTTGAATCTCTGGTTGTTGCTACTGGAAAGCGACCTGACATCGTTGTAGGCAAGCCGAACAAGCTTATGGCTGAAATCATCCTGCAGAAGTATGGAGTAGATCCGCGTAGAGTGTTAGTTATAGGTGATAGGCTTGATACGGACATAGTTATGGCTGAATATATGAACATGGATAGTCTTCTTGTTGAAACTGGTGTACCTCCGGGGCAAGGAGTACAAGCTAAACCAACATATAAGGCGCCAACAATACGTGACTATGTGGAAAAACCGTTATGTGATGAATAATCGGGCTCCGACTTCACCATATAAACATGAGGGCAAGGAGCGGTTTCCCGCTGACTAATTAAAACCTCAAATCCTTTAGAGGCAGCTTACAGACCAGCCTCTTCGTCTTGGGCTCAGCGAGGGTGATACCGGGCATCCCCGCTGAGGGTTCCAGTTCTTGCCGAAGTGCTCATCATAGCTTATGTATCTTTCTGAAGCGCTCTATGTAATCCAGATAAGTGCCTCTCTTGCGTAGCCATAGCCCATAGCGATAAAGCGCCCATGCAGCCTTTGCCGCTCTTTCAACAGATATATACATAGGTATGCCCAGTTTTTCAGCCTCCATCGCTTTACGCCAAGTATATTCACCACCAGTTGCAGCACCAATCACAGGAATGGGGTAATCTAGCTCCTTTTGGATCTCGTGTAGCCTCTCAACAAATTTCCGCGGGAATTCCTCGCTTACACCAGGTAGCATAAAGTATGGTATCCATATCAGTATATCCACTTCCCCGCTTCTTAGTAACACTTCAAGCGCCTCAAGCATGTGTTCATCTCTCATCGAACCGGTCACGTCTACGGGATTGTAGGGGCTAGCTATGGGTAGAAGTATGCGGCGAAGCTTTGAGATAACACGATCACTAAGCCTAGGTACCTCAAGGCCCAGGTCACGTGCGGCATCAGTAGCCATAACACCAGAGCCTCCACCAGCCGTCAATATTGCTACACGTGGGCCACGAGCTGGTGGTTGATGGGCCACTGCAAGAGCCATATCGAATAGCTCCTCCATACCCATGGCCCTAAGTACACCTGTTTGCCTAAACACAGCATCGTAGACGCGATCCATACCTGCAAGGCTACCAGTATGTGATGATATGGCTCGTGCCCCCTCTTCACTACGTCCGGCCTTAAGTACAATGACGGGTTTCACTGGCGTAGCCTCCTCCAGTGCTTTACGAAACTTTCTCCCATCCTCAACACCCTCAATATACATGGTTATAACTAGTGTGTCATCGTCCTCTACTAAGTAGCCGAGGAGATCAGCCTCATCAACATCAGCCTTATTGCCTAAGCTTACAAACTTACTAATTCCAATGCCACGCATGGCAGCCCAATCGAGTACGGCAATACCGAAAGCTCCACTCTGCGACAAGAAAGCTATTGGGCCATGACCTGGATAAGCTTGTCTTGACGGGTCAAGGAAGGTAGTGTTTACACCTGTTCGAGGCACATATATGCCTACGACGTTTGGCCCAATCATTCTCATATTATATTTCCTCACTATCTCGACAAGTCTTCTTTCAAGTCGTGCACCCTCGGCCCCTATCTCCTTAAACCCAGCACTAAGCACTATGAGAGCTTTTACACCCTTACGTCCAGCTTCCTCGGCTACGCGTGGAACAATGGGTGCTGGTACAGCAATAACAGCAAGATCGATTTCGTCTGGTATACTAGTTAGCGATGGATAAGCCCTTAAGCCAAGGATCTCTCTTGCACGGGGATTAACTGGGTAAATGCGTCCCCGAAACCCTTTTTTCAAGTTATTGACAACCTGGTAGCCAACCTTAGTGGGGTCACGTGAAGCACCAACTACAGCTATACTTCTAGGGTTGAAAAAGTAGTCAAAGACACTCCTACCCTTTTCTACCATCTAATCCCCCACTAGAATGTAGAGCATGCACTAGGTATAAGGCTTCCATGACACTACGGAGGAGAAGACAATAAACGAAACCACCCTCCTCCCACCAACATGTCCTCTCTCTGGGGGGATTCCGGTTTGGGCGAAAAGAGATACGTTCTTGTAACGGGTGGTTCACGGGGCATTGGTAGAGCAATAGTACTTAGGTTTGCGCGTGAGGGCTACACTGTAATCTTTACTTATAATCGTAGTAAAGAACAGGCTAGAGAGGTTGCCCGCAAAGCTATTGAGCGAGGTGCGGCCGATGTAGTATTTCTTCACATGGATCTTGCTAGACCTGAGACTATAGAAAAAGCCTATAGAGAGGTTGCGGCGAAAATACCATACCTCAATGTGCTTGTAAACAATGCTGGTATACTCCACATTGGTAGTATTCACGAGACAAGTCTTAATGAATGGGAACAGACAATTAAGGTTAACCTTACTGGTACATTCCTCGTAACCAAGACGTTTCTCCCTCTACTAGAAAAGGCTCCATGGGCATCAATAGTAAACATTGCCAGCATAGCCGGTCAGACGGGCCATATTGCAGCATCAGCTGCATATGCAGCGTCAAAAGCTGGTGTTATAGCGTTAACTCGTAAACTTGCTGTGGAATTAGCACCAAAGATTAGGGTAAATGCTGTTGCGCCAAGCTTTGTTGAAACAGACATGGTTAAAGAATTTATCATGGATCCTTGGAACAGAAAGAAGATCATAGATATGCATCCCTTAAGAGACATAGCAAAGCCGGAGGATGTAGCTGAGGCAGTCTACTTCTTAGCAACACCAGCTTCAAGGTTCATAACAGGCCAAGTACTTGGCGTTAATGGTGGCAGACTCATTTGTTAACTCCTTGGTCAGCTAAAGGGGGCAAGTAAAGAGCTGAGGATGCAGGTATATTTCTCTATAGAACTGTAACACGGTGGTCACTGCACCAAGGTGAGGGCTAGAAATATACGGCTCCCACTTCCAAACTATAAGCCCGGGAACAATTTGTCACAACAAATATTGTATAACAGTGTTGATAACCAATTAATCACAATGATATCTCAATCATCTCATGCCGCAGTTCTCAGCATGTGTTCTGAGGAGATCGTTCGTAGATTAGCTAGCTTCTACCTGGGTCTAGTCCTAAAAGGCCAGCTGATTTATAGGAGGAAAGACATTTTCATCTTATATCGTGAAATAGAAAACATCATAGAGGCTACAAGGAGGCAAAGGCGTACTTTAAGAATAATACTTAGACTAAAGAAAAACGAGAGTGATGTCGACTTAAACGTGATAGTAAAGGATGGCTCTATTCTTGCAGTATTCTTAACGAGACATGATAATCCGTTAGAAGTAATAGCTTATGGCATGGAAGCACTTAGTAAAGCAGTCAATGCTAAAACTCTAAGCTTAACTGTATACGAGATTCCACCAAAGCTAATAGAACAAGTCCCTGTGTGTGTAAGAGAAGAGCGTAGGCATAGGAAACGACGCTTCATATGGATATAGATAGATGGCTATGGGGCATGAAGAGAACCCTTACGTATATGCTTAAGTAGCATACGTGCTGTGGAAAGGGCTGCACGCCATTCTGCCTTGTCAATAGGCTGAATACCATCGCCACCTACAAATGCATCAGTGTCAATACCAGGAATTATTGTTAAGCTATCTATGGGGGTTAGCAATAGTTTTACAAGTAGATCGCGATCATTGAAATCTATCACGTAATTATAACTATTCCCTGAGACAGATATACCTTTGAGCTCTGAGTTCTTAAAGAATAATCTGTAGCATATGACGTGTGACTTACTCTCCTCGATACTATAGATTATTCCTGTAAATTGCTTGTCGCTTTCAACCACGTTGAGAAGTAACCTTTCCCCATTATTGACCATGATCTTGGCACCCTATGGTAATCTGGTATTAAGTGTGTACCCGTAAGACTACGGCGGCATATCCCACTTCTATAAAACTTTGCATATGCGTAGTAGAAAATTATAATAACGAATAATAGTGATCAAACTAGAAGGATTAACTAGTGCTAAATAAATAATGCTATATACGCATTTTGTCAGTGAAAGGCTTCTCAGAGTTATGGGGCTCGGTATAACTCTGACCAGTCACAATACTGTGATCCTTCTTGCCGGGTTATCCTCATAGCCCCTATTGAATTCGGAGTACATGTTCCTGGTTTTAATTTTAGAAGGGTCTTGTACTCCTATCCCCTAAGGTAGCGTATACCTTATATTGTACCCTGTGGCCGTGCTTGCATGAGAAAAGGGAACGGTATAAAGCCAGTGGGGGTGTAAGTGGGGTCTTGTCCACCTCTGGGCTTAGAGGTATAAATGCAGCTGGTCATGATGGCTGGATTACTGTCAAGTGTAGAATCTGTGCAAGGATACTGGATTTAACTCAGGATGTAACCTATGTGTGTCCAGCATGTCGTGATAAATATGAGGCCTATTTTTGCCCGGCAGACGCTCATAGGTTGAAGTATCGTTGCCCGTACTGTGGCCGTGAATTAGCACCCTACATGCCATTAGCAGAGACAAGGCTACGATAATAATTATACATCTTCCCTGGTAGGATACCCTCCGTCAAGCTTTGTTAGTTGGAGGAGGGCTAATGATCCTGTACCGGGAGCAGGCAGAGATTGTTGAAGCTCCCTTGGGTGTAACAGAGTATTGGTATGAGCTTTTCCGTCGTGTCGTTATTGCCCCCACTGGTAGTGATTGCTTCCTACTATCCATTGATGTTTATCGCCCAGACTGGCCTTACGGTGAACCGGATGAAACTTTGGAACTGGATGGTACAGTGCTCCTCTATAAGAGGATAAATGAGCTGCCAGGGAATATAGCTGTTTTAGCACGTGACGTCACAATAGTGGGTCTCCGTGTTCAAGGGGAAGATGGTATTGTAGAGGAGACTATAAGTGTTCGACTAGTGGTTTGTGGAGGTAAGCCAAGTTATGAGAAGGTCTGGGGGATTTATCGCACAGTCGTGATGATGATAGAGGGCCGCGATCCTGAAAAGAAGCCTTTAACAACAATGATAGAGGATGTTGATTAGGATTTCTCTTAGCCTAAGCGTATACGCATGCAGTTCTCGAGCTCTTCTCCAACCTTTTCATAGAACCCACTTGGCGTCAATACTATCCTTAGTACGCGCTCATACTTTGCCTTTAAATTTTCATCACTAAGCATTATTCTTGCCATTTCCTTTGCATCACCATAGCCATTAACTATGCGGAAAGCATCCACTGGTTGTCTTGGGCTTAGCTTTCCTGGTTTTTCAGCTGGTTTACCTACAGTTAGACCGACAACTGGTAATACATTGTGCGGTAAACCAAGTATGTCGGCAACCTTGCATGCAGCAGCATATACGGCTATGAAGGTTATTCCGTAGCCCAGCTGCTCTGCAGCCAATGCAGCCCAGCCACTAGCAATACCTATGTCTAGTAGAGCAGCAGCGAAGTGTCCGAAGCCTACCCGTCCAGCTTCAAGTCCATGAAGCCTTACAGCTTCAACAAGCTTAGCATAGTCTACAGCAAAGACTAGGAAGACTGGTGCTTGTGCAACATGTTCTTGTCCACCAACAGCTTCAGCAATCTTTTCCTTTAAACCAGTATCCTCTACGACAATTACTGTTAAGGGCTGTAATCCCCAAGAAGATGGTGCCCGTCGGGCAGCCTCAACGATGGCTTCGACATGCTCCTTAGGTATAGACCCCTTGGTATACTTCCTAATACTTACATGCCTGGATATAACGTCTATACAAGACATAATCCAGCACCTCCAAGGCGATTCGGTGAAGCCAGGGTTTGCGTCTTGTAAAGTCCTAGGGGTTAATTAGGGGCTAAAACTCCTAGAACAACAGTTCCCCAGGTCTAGGCCGTCCAGGCAAGGCCTTATATTATCAGTAATGTTGATCAAGGTTTAGACTCAATACTACTACCATCATAAAGGCAACTATACCATCACCAATACTTGATAGGAGTCAATATGTCAATACATGCCTATCTACGAGCTCGCTTCTCTGGGCACATTTAGACAAAAATAGTTGCTGTATAGAAGCTCTTTTAAACTAGTAGCTAATACATTCACATCCTGGTGCACAAACCTTGGCAACAAAATTCTTTGGCGATCTTATATATTCACAGGAAAGAGCAACCGGTGAAGCCATCAGTAAGGTCGAATCTCATACGCCAAGGATAGAAGCACCAGACACTGTTAAGCCGAATGAGCCCTTCAAGGTCAAGATAATTGTGGGCCCCCATCCAAATAAAGTTGAACACTCGATTAGATGGATAGAAGTCTATCTCTATGAGGAAGGTAGAGCCTTTAATCCAATCCAGATCGCGAGAATAGATCTTACACCAGAATATGCTGAGCCCGAAGTAGTGATAACAATTAAGCTCAAAAAGAGTGGAGTCATCTATGCACTGGAATACTGTAATCTGCATGGGGTTTGGGAGGCAAGAAAGGAGGTTAAAGTAGGATAGGTATGAGCTTTATCTCTCAAGCAAGTATCTAGCAATGTATTGGAGTAGCTCCTAGCATATATGACATACCACCGGGTCGTTACCATGTTTTTGGTGATTGTATTTCCCATTCTTGTCTTTCATAACTTATATAAAATGTTTCTCCTTAGCGCAAATGCTGATTCTGGCTAGGCTTGATATAGCCCTGTCTAACATTTTTGATGACGTGGAGCTACTAAGTGGGTTGTGGGAGTTGGAGGGTGATTCTTGAAAAAGTTTAGAATCTATGACGAGCTCTACGGGTTTGTTGAGCTCGGGTTTGACGAGAAAGAGGTTGTTGATACTCCAGTCTTTCAAAGGTTACGCCGTATACGCCAGCTTGGTCTTGCATCTCTTGTTTATCCTGGTGCTGAGCATACACGGTTCTCTCACAGTATTGGTGTAGCGTATATTTCATCGCTTTTAGGTGAAAAACTTGTCAGAGCCGGCTTTATCAGTAAAGATGAACTCCCACTACTCCGTATAGCTGCACTATTACATGATATAGGGCATCTTCCCTTTGGTCATGCACTTGAATGGTTTTATCATGGAGTTGAGGGGTATCCTGTTGGAAAAACTAAAGCCCATGAGGCTGTTAGTTTAGCTGTTATTCAGCGTAATCCCATATTGACTGAGACGTTGTGGAGAATAGGGTATGATCCTAGAGAGATAGCTGGCATACTTGAAGGTACACATAGGCGAATAGCTTATACCACAATACTCTCAAGTGAGGTTGATGCAGACAGGATAGACTATCTTTTAAGGGATTCACTGCATACTGGTGTGGCCTATGGCAGGATAGATTGGACGCGTATCGTCGATGCTATTACTGTTGTTGGTGACCAAGTAGCTGTGCAGCTTAAGGGGCTCCAAGCAATAGAGGCGTTCTATGTAGCTAGGTTGCAAATGTACCGTACAGTGTACCATCATAAAACTGTTACAGCTTTTACACTGCAACTATCACGTATATACGGGTTGTTAGCTCATGAAGACCCGGAAGTTGAGAGAATAGCAAGTATCAAAGGTCTTCTCGAACTAGCTGAGTCAGAGGAATATTGGCTCCTAGACGATCATTGGATCTACGAGAGAATACGGCATGCGGCAAAAAACAGGAATGGTATACTGGGAAAATTGTCAGCTAAGTTCCTCCAGAGGAGGGGGCCCAAATTAGTCTATGAGAAGATCGCCTACACGGATAACCTTGTACAAGCCGAGACGTCTTTAGACGATATTGTGGAGAAACTGGAAGCTTGTGGAGTACCAGCAGACGACACCTACAAGACGCATGAGGTAATTAAGTTACTCGATAAAACCAATCCCCTCAACGTACTTGTTGACAACGATTTAGTACCCATAACTGAAATGCCTATACCCACGATAATATCATCGCTGCGCTCCTACTTAGTCATAAATCGTGTATATGTAGAACCTGAGTACGCAGCAAAAGCACGACAATGCATACAAAAGCCTAAAACACAAAAACCCGCAAACAAACACCTACACCAATAAACCTGGTGCCGCCGTAGCTCAGCGGGTAGAGCGCCGGACTCATACGGGCCCTAAGCCCCGGACCACAATAGGCCGAGGCCATCAACAGGGGCGCCCTGGGAGATCCGGAGGTCCCGGGTTCAAATCCCGGCGGCGGCACCATCTCTTTTCCCTGTAATACCCTCGTTTTTGGCCTTCTGCAGTTAGTACGTGGCAAACCCTGTTTCAACTAAAACCGTAGTATGCATAACTCCGAGGGGCTAGTAGTGATGATCTTTATCATTGTCTTGGATCTTTGTGGTGAATGTTAAAACCTCGTGCACGTATCCTAGGTGGGTATGGCCTTGCTTGAACATCTTGTTGACTATATAGTGGCAGCTGGTAATGATATTCTGGGTGTAGCGTTTATTGCTAGTCTTTTTGCTGCTGTACTGACTAGTATGGGTTCTCTTGCAGTCCTATTTACTCCTCGTACACGGGTGTCGAGATATGTTCTGCTCGACATAGGGATGGGATTTAGTAGTGGAGTTATGACTGTTGCTAGTTTTACGAGTTTACTTATCCCAGCCATAGAGCTTGGAGGGATTGAAAGTGCTCTTGGAGGCTTTGTTCTTGGTGCATTAGTGGTAGCTTTTCTCAACAAGGCACTTCCCCACGAGCATGTCGTTAAAGGATATGAAGGGCCCACTTGGGGGTTAAGGAAGCTTCGTACAGCATGGCTAATAGCGGTAGCATTAATAATACATAACTTTCCTGAAGGCGTTGCTATAGGCGCCTCTAGCGCGTATGATGTACGTGAAGGAGCTGTTATGGGTATCGCTATTGGGTTACAAGATGTTCCTGAAGGTTTTGCTGTTGCATTGCCCGTAGCTATAGCGACCGGTAGTATGTTGCGAGGAGTGTTTGTAGGTATTGCTAGTGGTTTCTCAGAAGTAGTTATGGCTGTCACTGCAGCCTTCATGGGTTCTTGGGCAGCATCAATGCTTCCAATTCTCCTAGGTTTTGGTGCCGGCTCAATGATCTACGTGGTAAGCCATGAGGCTATACCAGAGAGCCACCGTACAGGCCATGAGGGTAAAGCAACTATTGGCTTCTTTGCTGGCTTCATAATAATGCTATACCTTGATGCATCGCTAAGCTAGAAAATATAGACCACAAGTCTATCACTATATTCCACTACACCTCCAACAATAGCGCCTTTCTCGTCATAGAGTAGTTTGAAGAAGCATGCTCTCCGATGACGTATACCATAATACATGGCCAGTGCAGTATCAGGGCCACTACCCACAAGATTAACTATTAATGCTGCACAAAGCGGAATTGGTGTACAAGTAGAGGTAAGGATAAGCATAATGAGGAAAATGGTTAAAACATGTGGTGCTAAAGCCATAGCTACGTATTGATGAGGTGTTACACGGTCATACTCAACTACTATCGCAGTAAGTTTTAGCAAAAACCGTAAGCGAAGACCATTAACACCTATTAGACGACCAACAACGTAGTGTAGTGCCTCGTGGATGGCAAGCGTAGCCACAATGGCTGCAATAAAGCTGGTAATATCGGGTGTACTACAAGACTTGCACATGCTCACGGATATGAAGAGGAAACTAAGCATTAGACCAAGAGGTAAACCAGCATACAGAGACCAAGCCCGCCGTATAATAACCTTCAAGACTACTTCCCTCACGCCTAGATGAATGGTAAAAGGTTCAGCTAAGTTGCCTTAGTTGGATGCTAAATAGTGAGACAAGATAGTATAAATGATTTCCGATATAAGGGCGTGATAACGGTTCCTTATTACTGGAACCGTGTAGAGCATGAGTGGTTCCATGGCCTCCCTTATACGGTCCTAAACCCCTGCTCTCACCTAGTAGTGGTGAAGGCAGGGCCTGGGGATGAGAGGTATGCTCGTAGCTAGGGTAGGTGGGCTACTAGTACTCGTACTAATGTTAACAGGGTTCACAACTCCTCTTGTAAATACTGGTTCTGTAGCAGTGGTTCAAGCAACTACTGCAGGTGTTGAGCCATCTACAACTAATACTACAATACTACAGAATCAAGCAGTTCTTATACAAAAAATGTTGGCAAGACTACTAGATGTTGTTAATAAGTCTAGCATACCAAACGATGTCATAGCAAAGCTTCGAGAGTTGGTCGTGGTCAATGTAACCACGCTTAGCTCTGAAGAGTTAACGGAGTACATTAGGGAAGCTAGGACTCTACTGCGAGAGCTAAGAACATATGTTGTATCTGAGAAATCAATACCCATGCGTAAACTTGTACTTGAACGCGTGAAAGGCATCGTTGAAGAAAGAGTAAGGAAAATAGCTAATCGCCTTAATCTAACAAATGATGAACTAGAAGAGGTTCTAGCACAGATAAGGAGTGCAACCACATTACCAGAACTGTTCCGAGCTGTTAAATCCATTGATAAAAAGCTCAGCCCTAGCCTAGCAATACTATTTGCTAAAGAAGCACGTATGCTGTATAAGAACGCTGTAAGGGGGATTGTAGAGGCCAAGATAAAAGATGATCTACATATTGCCATTAGAGCCTCTTCAAAGGTCCTGGTAGTACTTAATAGGACACTAGAGAGACTACGCGGGTTAAATGTATCCGAACACGCTATTGAAGCAATTGAACGCGCCATTCATCATATAATGGTTGCTAGAAGCATACTTATCAATGTCTCTAAAGAACTTGGCCCTATAGTGAAGCTTCCACCAGAGAAAATAGAGGAAAGATTCCGTAGAATACATAGTAGAGTTGTTGGCCATCTTGTAGCGAAAATTATCGCTGAGATAGAGGTTACACTCAGGGAACTTAAACTCTATCACAACATACTAGCAGAGATGCTGAGTAAGGGGATGAATACGACAATCGAGACACCAGCACCTATAGATAAGCTTGTGAATGAAATAGAGGTTATTATTAACAAGTTAGTAGAAGTGAGAAACAAGTTGATGACCGGTGACACTAAAGCAGTTCTGGAGGCTATAGACCTAATTGCTAAGGCTAAGAGATTGCTTGGAAAGGCGCGTGTAATAGTGTTAAAGGTTAGTAAAATCGATACAACTGGTATAGTAGAGGAATTGTATCGAGACGTCGTGGAAAGAATAGGCGAGTTAAGGAAGCGCATAGATTACATCGAGAGTATGCTGCAGCAAATAGGCGATGCAAGGCACCGTATACGCGTAGCCAAGATAATTGATAGAGCTAAAACCCTACTATCAGCGGTAGAGACACTGGTGTCCGATGCAGAGGAAGCAATTAAACAAGAAAACTATAGTCAAGCTATGAGACTATTACAGCGAGCTAATGCAATGCTTGTAAGTATTGAAAGACTGTTGATCAAAGCTGAAAGCATAGTCCAACAAGCATAATTGCGTAATCGTATCCAGGTAGGAATTCATGCATTCTTTTTCTAAACCCAT
>JALTZQ010000130.1:8139-13762 GCA_027046105.1 Pyrodictiaceae archaeon | reverse complement strand
GTATTTATGAGGAGGGCAACCCGCTTGCAATGCCACGTAGAGAAAGGACAATGTGGGCTAAGGGTCTTAAACTCAGCCGGAAACCCGATATAGCTATCTACGTTTGTTGTCTATCGGCTTATGATAGGAGACTGCAACGCACGCTACGCAAGCTAATTGAAATAATATCATCTGCTGGATACAACGTTGGCATTGTAGGTGATGCAATGTGTTGTGGCGATGTTGTCTACCATATTGGTGAAACTGGTTTCTTTGAAGAGTTAGCGAAAACTAATGTAGAAGCTATTGAGGCTGTAGGTGCCTCAATCATAGTTACTCTATCGCCACACTGCCATTATGCTTTAGTAGAATTATATCCGCGATTTGGCGCTAAACCGAGTACCAAGGTGCTTCACTATACCCAATTACTGGCACAGATACTTAGAGAAGGTAGAATAGAAGCTAAATACGCACACGGAAACACAAGAGTAACCTATCATGACCCATGCTATCTAGGGCGCTGGCTAGGCATATATGATGAACCACGTAGTGTCATACGAAGTATTGAGGGTATAGAACTGGTTGAAATGCCAAGGAATAGAGAAAATAGCACATGTTGTGGTGGTGGAGGGGGCTCAATGTGGCTTGAGAACCGTGCTTCAAGAAAGCTTGCACGCAACCGCCTATATGAGGCACGCAGTATAGAAGCCAAGATCCTCGTTACGGCATGTCCTTACTGTATACGCATGTTCGAGGATGAGGAAAGAGTTGCACGAACTGGTTTAGGTATTAACGATATTGTTGAGCTTGTTTCACGTGTGCATTAAAGGTGAGAATATGAGTGAGAAAATGAAGAGTATAATGGTCTTCATAGAGCAGGATGAAGGTAGAATAGAGAATTCATCGTTAGGTGTACTAAGTAAGGCTAGGGAAGAAGCTGATAAACATGGATACAAGGTCTATGCTGCAATACTAGGACATAATATAGCTGATAAGGCAAATGAGTTAGGCGAATATGGTGCGCACCATGTTGTTATTGTTGAGCATCCAATACTACGTTATTACCATAGCGAGGCCTACGCTACTGGTATGAGCATGCTTATAGAAAGGTATAAACCAGACATACTCTTAGCAAGCGCTACACGTAATGGCCGAGACCTTTTTGCAAGACTAGCTGTTAAATACAGAACCGGTCTAATGGCACACGTAATAGACTTTTACATAGAGAATGATGCCTTAATAGGTGTAGTACCGGGCTTTGGAGGTAGCATAGCCGCTGTTGTTAAACACGTGAAAGGCTGGCCACAACTAGCAACAGTATCGCCAGGAATTTTCGAAGCCCGCAGGAATTGGGGTCAAGCCGAGAACGTGGAAAAGACCACTCTGGGCATCGATGAGTCAATGCTAAGGATTAAGATAGTAGAGCGTCGTGTAGGCGAAATGGTCGATCTCTCTCAGTCGCGTAAGGTAGTCGTTGCTGGTATGGGTACTGAGGGTAGGCTAGAGATAGCAGAGGAATTAGCCAAGGTGCTTGGAGCGGATATTGGTGTTACAAGACCGCTTGCTGATATAGGGGTTGCACCAAGAGATTTGCAAATCGGCTCTACTGGTGTCTCGTTGAAAGCAGAACTCGTTGTTGTACTTGGTGCTAGTGGTGCACCCCACTTCGTGTCAGGTATACGTGATGCAGGTACTGTTGTATCGATTAATATTGATCCGGAGGCACCCATACGTGATTACTCTGATTATTTCGCAGTAGGTGATGTCTTTGAAATTGTTCCACTCTTGATAGAAGAGCTTCGCAAAAAGGCGAAAGGAGGTGAAACTTCTTGACCCTAAAAAACATTATCGTTTGCCTCAAAGTTGTGCCGAAACCAGAAGAAGTACGGTTTGATCCAGAGACTAAAACTATTGACAGAAGTAAAGCCCGTAACGAAATAAACCCAGCCGATAAAAATGCGTTAGAAATGGCCTTACAGCTTAAGGAAAAATATGGTGGAAAAGTAATTGTAGTTTCAATGGGTCCACCATTCTGGGAAGAGTACATTAAACTAGCTATAGCCATGGGAGCTGATGATGCCGTGCTCGTGAGTGACCGTGCATTAGCAGGATCCGACACATTACCTACAACGTTAACACTAGCAACTGCAATAAAGAAAATTGGTGACTATAGTATCATACTATGTGGTGAAGAAAGCAGCGATGGTGGCACAGGCCAAGTTCCGCCTGGAATAGCTGAATGGCTAAACATACCACATGTAACCTACGTATCAGCGATAGAGATTCAAGACAATAAAGCTCTAGTCCGGAGAACTATCAAGGGTGGATATGAGGTATTAGAGGTCCCATTACCTTTTGTCGCGGCAGTAGAATTGGGTTGTAATAAGCCACGCTTTCCGGACTTTAGGCGAAAACGCTGGGCTGAAAAGGAGTTTAAGCCAAAAATATGGAGTCTGAAGGATCTCGGGCTTGAACCAGATCAAGTGGGCTTCAAAGGCTCTGGTACAGCTGTTGTTGAGTTGCGTGAACTTAAACCACCAGAGAGAGCACGTGTAGTAATAGAGGGAAGCCCGGAAGAGATTGCGAAGAAGCTTGCGGAAGTCCTTGCGAAATACCTTTAAGGTGGTTACCTCTAGACTTTTATTCTTCGATGAAT
The DNA here is from genome assembly GCA_027046105.1 of Pyrodictiaceae archaeon. Next base: position 11,127 of record JALTZQ010000130.1, on the reverse strand, counting down.
GCTTCTGGCCTAACTCTCTCTTGAGTCGTTTTCAGCTCTGCAAATATGTGTGATCGAAGCTTTGAAAGTTCCTCAACAAGCTCCATTTCGTAAGAAAGCCATGCTGCTACTATCTTCTTTGCTAACCCCCTAGGTAGTGATTCGCTTAGCTCATTTAATTTACGAATAAGTTTTTCCTCTCTTGCGAGAAGCTCTGTAAGAAGACGGATAATAAGCTCTAGATCTCTTTGTTCAGTTACTCTATATGCTGTGGTAGGGTTTGATGTAATTAAAACTAGGTAATCAGCAATAAGCCTACTTATGCCTATTGAGAGAAAGCTATGTGCTTCAAGTAATTGTATGTAGTGGCTAAGCTGTGGATCCCCCACATTTGCGTGAACACTACGTGTTTCAAGAAGGTTTTTGCGGGCAATTTTTTCAATTTCCTCTAACAGATTGTATAGGTGTAAGGACACTGTTAGTGCACCAAACAATAGTGGTCTAAAGTAATTGTTAATACTTTTTTCGGTGATAGAGTAACATATATTATAATTATTTCTTTCAAGAACAACATCAAGAGTAGTATATGGTAACGATGACATGCTTATCTTTGTTATTTCCCAATTGCCTCTAAGAGAAGTGTCTAAGGTATTCGTGAGGAACCATAGCGAGAATGGATTCGATGAGGATGGTTTTGGTGCGGCGGCCGGGATTTGAACCCGGGATCACCGGCTTGGAAGGCCGGCGTCCTAGTCCAGGCTAGACGACCGCCGCCTCCAATATAGTGGGCACTTGATGTTATGGCGGTTTTTAATTTATCTCTTATTGAAGTATTGGGGTATGACTTCCCTTATTAGGGGTTGTAACTACTACTGTGTACCGGCGTGATGAGAAGAGGGTCTCTTGATTGGTGAAGAGAGCCGGAAAGACTGATGTGATATTAGTAAATTGTATTCTTGATATTGTTTTCTACGCGGAGCGTAACGCGCTCCAATGTTTTCCGGTTGTTCCATAAAATTCTTCTTGTACTACGTGGCTCTTCAATGGAGCTTGCTAGGCTCATGTTCAGCTGTTTTGATATGAGATACAACACTTCTAGGGCCTACATTACCAATAGTATAGTATATTTAATTCTCGTTTCGATGATCTTTGAAACTATCCAAGTTTTCTACATGCAGTATATACATTCATAACAATGGTTAGATAATATGTTGTAAACTTTTCACGTCTCTCTCCCTATAAATTCTTGTGTGAAGTTAGACTATCAGCACCAGAAACCATCATCATAAATTCAGACTATCTAGCCATCATCACTTGATTTAGTTTTATTCTTCTTCGATCTCCTCCATAATTTCAAGAACATCCATTACAAGCTCACGCGTATTAAGTGTTCTTACCTTCATACCTTGTTTCTCAAGTAGCTGTGTAATCTCGTTGATCACAGATGTTAGTTCATCAAGTAGATCTTCAAGATACTCGCGAGGCGCTTCCTCGACCTCGTAAACCTCCTCCACATAATCACGTAGATTTTCGCCATGTAACTTAACCAATGCTTCATCTCTCTGCAATTCGATAACTATCTTTAATGGTGCTGATTTATGAGTAAAAACGATATACCCATCATTCTCCTTGTATTGGTAGCCACGCTTCTTTGCTAAGACTTGCAAAACTCTAGACAACTTTTCCATGGTTTATACACCGTTCTCAAGGGCTCCAGCCTTAATTGGGCTAGCACCAGAACACTATATTAGCTAGTTCCCACTAATTGATAAGATTAATGGCGGATAAGCACTAGAGACTCGTAAGGGGTAGGGTTGCGGGGGTGCCCGAGCCAGGTCCAAGGGGGCGGGCTCAAGACCCGCTGGCGTAGGCCGGCGTGGGTTCAAATCCCACCCCCCGCACCATTCTTCAATCAATGGAAATATGGAATTATCATTGAATCATTTAAATGTTAGTGGGCATTACCTGTAAATCTATGCTTCCTGATATATATAGAGGTCTGGGGTCTTTGAAGCGTATACGTGTTGTTGAACCCATTATTGACGATAACGATGTGGAGAAAGTGGTTAATGTGCTTAAAAGTGGGTGGTTAGCGCATGGCCCCGTTGTTGAGGAATTTGAGAGGCGTTTTGCCGATTTTGTTGGAGTTAAGCATGGCATCGCAGTCTCTAGCGGAACAGCTGCTTTAAAAATAATGCTTTTAGCGGCTGGTCTAGGACCTGGTGATGAAGTAGTAGTTCCTTGTTTTACGTTCACAGCTACGGCTAATGTTGTTGTAGCTATTGGTGCACGACCCGTGTTTGCAGATATAGAATTAGAGACCTATACGATCAGTGTTGATGATGTCCTTGAGAAGATAACGCCAAGGACAAGAGCTATAATAGCGGTTCACTTGTATGGTCATCCTGCCGACATGAAAAGTCTTAGAGAAGTTGCTGCGGATCATAAGCTAATCTTGTTGGAGGATGCTGCACAAGCTCACGGCGCGCGTTGCCCTGAAGGGATGGTGGGCTCCCTTGGTGAAGCTGCAGCCTTTAGTTTCTATGCAACAAAGAACATGACAACTGGTGAAGGAGGGATGATAACAACTAATAATGATAAGATAGCGTACGTTGCGCAACTTCTAAGAAATCATGGCCAGGAACGGAAATACTATCATGTAATGCTCGGTGAGAATTATCGTATGACGAGTATTGCTGCTGCGCTTGGTTTAACACAGCTTGAGAAGCTAAATATACTCAATGAAAGGCGTCGGCATAATGCTAGACTTTTATCGGAGCTATTATCTAATACTGGGCTAGTTCTGCCAATGGAAAAACCTGGCTATAAGCATGTATATCACCAGTATGTTGTGCGTGTGGACCCCGAGCGGGTAGGTATTGACAGGGATGTGTTGGCGAAACAGTTACACAAATATGGTATTGAAACAGCAATCCACTATCCACTGCCTATTCCAGATCAGCCATTCTATAGAAGCCTGGGATATCCACCTGCCTCAATATTATGCCC
>JALTZQ010000130.1:0-8129 GCA_027046105.1 Pyrodictiaceae archaeon | reverse complement strand
TGAGGTGCAGAGCTGCTGCGTGGGGACTCTGAACTCCCCGGCCTGACCCACGTGTATTAAGGGGATGAGGATTAACCCCCTACCGACATAATTATTCTCTCACCGTGGTGAGATGGTGTTTTCTAAGCCTCTATGGTACGTCCTCTACAAGATGCTTGATGAGTATGGATGGTATGAAGTTTCATCACGGTCGCGTTTAGACGTGGCACGCATGCGTAGTAATCCTTTCCAAGAGATTGCAGTTAGACTACTTGTATGGGGTGGTGGTTTCTCAGAAAAGGATGCATGGGGTAGTAAGGAGATATACAGTGAGGAGTACGATGGTAAAAGATACGTGTTTTATGGGTGGGGTCGAAGACAGCGCATTGATGCAACTTATTCGTTACATACTCGTGGTCCTCGTCTCGATCTTTATCTGGATGAAAATGTTAAGCCATTGATAGTGATTGACTTAAGTCTTTTCTTAGAACATGTTCACCCAAGTGAATTACTGAGTCTGAGAAGTCAGATCGCTGCCAGCTTAGGAATCATACGACGGTTTCTTTGGGATCGCCACTTATTGTTAACATGTGTACGTGAAGGCGTTTACGAGTGGCTTAGTGTTCTTTTGGGTAAGGCTAAGATCCAATACACGTCTTTACCTACTAGTGAGGCTTTAGAAGTAAGGGGTATAAGAAGGATAATTGTCCTGGATCCCTATGCTGAGGAGCCGCTGACTCAAAAAGATCTTGTTTATGCTGAAGCGTTTGTTTTAGGGGGAGTTGTTGATAAAATTGCAAGACCCGGTTCTACAGCGAGAATAGCTAGGTCTATTCACAATGCGGAGAGAAGAAAAATAGTGCTTCGAGGTATGTTGCATGGTGTGCCTAATAGGATAAATAGTATTGTGGAAATATTGTTGAAAGCTTTATATGTCTATAATGGTAATATGGAGAAATCAATAATTGATACTATGAGTAAACGTGATATAAGATTGAGAGCATACATCGAAATAGCTCGATTTAGTGGACACAATAGATCCATCTCGTGGGACTTCTTTTGTGAGCTACGTAGGTGGCTTCCTCTCACAATTGATGACTTCATAAGGGCTGCTAGGATGGCACATGTAAGTATTGTTGGAAAGCCAAACATAGTATGTGAGGAGGATCAGCAAAGACCAACTTCTTCATAGCGCAAGGGCTCTGCGATAGCTGGTTTCATCAACTTTGGGGCGATAACATGATATGCTATGTAGTTGCTACGTTGTTTTAACGCGATACGCATTGCCTATAGGTTCTAGTATGCCTTGTTCAACTAGCCTCTTTAATGCATCAGCATAGTATTTCTCCTCAACGGTTATTCCATACCATTCTTTGAATTTTTCAATGATTTCTTCATAGCCCCATTCCCTTTTTCCTTCTTTGGCCTCCTCAAGCACCATTCTTTTAATGAACTGTGTTACATCTTCGAGCCTTGTCCATGGATACTGGAACCAAACCCATTCACGAACCTCGATGTGATAATAGTCTGGTTTAAACTTAGCAACACTGCTTATCCATTGAAGTACAGCTACTCTAAGTTCGTCCGGTCTCCACTCCCTAACTATATAGTCTCTAGCCAATAGTACAGTCTCACCTGTGTCTACTATATCATCTACTAGAAGAGCTTTATATCCTCTTAGATCTACTTTGTACGGGAATTTTAATACAGCTTTTTCTGCTGCCTTAGCGGCTTCAGTCCAGTGTTGGCTCTGTATGCTGAGTAGGTTTTCAACGCCTAGAAAGTCGCATAGTAGACGTGCTGGTACATAACCCCCTCTTGCAACAGCTATTATAACGCTTGGTCTGTAGCCAGACTTGAGTATTTTCTGGGCTAGACCATAACTCCACTCTACGATCTCGTCCCATGAGACTAGTTTCACGGGAACCTTAGGCACTGCTTGTCCCTAACCCTCTATTCGACAGGGAGCCTATAAGTAGCTCGGTCACTTCCGGCCCGGCATACTTCATCGGAATAACTTATTAGTACCTCTGTGGGCTAGGAGCGAGGGGGCACGTTCATCCCATATTGTACCCCGCCTGACCGCCCCACTTCATCGTTCCCATTTCGGGCCTCTGTGGGTGTGAGACCGGCGGGGCCACTGGTATACACATACATAAGTGTGTGGCGTATATCTGCTATCATAGCCTATTCTTGGCGGCAAGATAGTATATACTTCAATTGGCTTGTGAAGTAAGAGTAACGTGTATAGTGGCTTAGTATTAGTATCTATTTTAGGTGGTGGATTGATTAAGCCCATGCCATGTTTTTGTCAGACCTAAGATGACGTGATAATTAGGGGAACGGAGGGTGATAGAGCACTGCGTGTAATGGGTATAGATATTGAGCCTGGATGTGGAAGGCGTAGATGCTTTAGCGCTGTTGTTTTAGAAGATGGCAGGCTTAGCGCGAAGTATGAATCTATTACACTCCACAGACTTATACGTTTAATTCTCGAACACAAACCCGATGTGCTTGCAGTTGACAATATTTATGAACTCGCGGAGGATGAGCGTGAGCTTGCACGATTAATCTCATTGCTCCCCGATAACCTTGAAATAATTCAAGTTACACGAAGGGAGGATGGAACTTATGTTGATCTTAAAAAGCTAGCTTATAACATGGGAGTTGATGTTGGCAGTGGTAAGCTTTCCCCACAAAAAACAGCATATCTTGTAGCCTTACTTGCAGAAAAAGGTGTAGGATCCAAGGTACGCTTTGTAGAAAATAAAACAAAGATCATTGTTTCAAAGAATAGAAGATTGTCAAGTGGTGGAATGAGTAGTAATAGGTATAAGCGACGTATACGTTCTGCTATTCTACGTGCTGTCAAGGATATAAAAAAACTCCTCGATAGGCACAGATTTGATTATGATCTTATCTTCCGTAAAAGTGGTGGTGGCCTCGAAGGTGCAGTGTTCATAGTCTATGTAAATAGGGAAAAACTATATGGTATAATAAAACCGTATGAGGATAACGATGTACGCATTGAGATAAGACCCGTTTATTCTAGTAGGATAATCTTTGAACCCTTGGTTCATAATAATATCCCTAACAATAAGAGATATCTGATTGTAGGTGTGGATCCCGGTATAGCCACTGGTATTGCAGCAGTTGATTTAAATGGTAATGTAATATTAGTCATGTCCAGGAAAGGTATTGATAGGCAGGATATTGTTGAAATTATTAGACAACACGGTACCCCTGTACTTGTGGCAACTGATACGAAACCTGCTCCGGAGTTTGCAAGAAAGCTAGCTGGTACGCTTGGTGTTCCTCTTTATGAGCCCCCAGAAAGTCTTAGTGTGGATGAGAAACGAGAACTTGTTGCTAGATATGTTAGAGATTGGAGAATAGATTCACATTCGCGCGATGCATTGGCTGCGGCATTGAAAGCTTATAATGCTTATCTTGCTAAAATGAGACAAATAGAAGCCAGCATGGCCAGATTAGGGATAGAAGTCGATGTGGAGAAGGTTAAAGCTGAGGTCATTAGAGGTAAAACTATTGCGGAAGCTGTAGAGAATGAAATAGAACGGTTACTTAGTGATGACGAAGGTATTGTTGTAAAAAGAATTCGCAGAGACTACACTGAGGAAAAGAATGATACAATAAGAGCCGGGTCCCCGTCTAGTTTAGAAAGACTTCGAGAGGAAATTGAGCATCTAAGAGCAGAGAATATGGGACTTAAAAGAAGATTAAAAGAGTTAATGGAGTATGTTGAACAAGTAAAAATGGACTATGAGCTACTCATGCGCGAAATAGATAGTAGAGTTGAGACAGATAGGACGGTTCAAATGCTAAAGCATGAAATAAATCTACTTAGACATGAGATAGATAAACTTAGTAGGGAACGAGATCTACTTCTAGAGAAACTTGGTAAAGCAAAAAAGCTGTTTATAGCCGTACTAAGTGGACTCATGGTGCCAGCCTTACGTGTTTCTACAATAACTGAGCGCTCAATTAAGCATTTAATTGCAAAGGAGATAGCCAAGATAATAGTTGTTGATAATGTTGGTTCAATGACGAGTGATGCAGTCGAGCTACTACGTAAACATAATATTTTCTGTGTGCTCGTTAGCAAAGAGGGAGTGGATAGAGTATCGAAGGAGATTGAAGCAAAGGGAATACCTGTTCTCCCTCTTGAAGACTATATTGTGGATGAGATAGATGATATCGTTTTTCTCCGTCCAGAGATAGTAATGGATGCTTATCAAAGACTGCAAAAGATACGTGAAGCACAGATGCAAAAGGTGAGTAGTAAGTCGCTAATTAGCTTAGATAAGCTTAAGAAACTTCTTGAGGAGTATAGGCGTGAGCGTGTAAAAGTCCTGCAGGGGAGCATCAAGGAGCAAGACCAGTTCTAGTCTTTAAAATACTGTTACTTTGCCTTCAACGAATAGTCTTGTTAGCTCAGCATATCTATCCAATTCTTCACTAATAATGGCTTCTATTTCTCTAATGGCGTCTAAGGTCAGCTCCTTTGTATCTTCTGGTAGTATTTTCACGCTGGCGATTAAGGGGTCATTTATTGGTCTTCCTATTTGGCTGAGAAGCTTTACATAAACTTCTCTGACTCCTTTGACCTCTTCATAAATTCGTGATGCAGCCTTCATAGCCATGGCATTGTATATCTTACCTACGTGGCTTACAGGGTTTTTGCCTGCTGCCGCTTCTAGGCTCATGGGCCGAAGCGGTGTTATGAGACCATATGCTCTATTTCCTCTCCCTGTCATCCCATCGTCGCCATGTTCAGCACTTGTACCGGTTACAGTCAAGTATACTAGTCCCTTGTCAGGCTTATCCGCTGTATTGACGTGTACAGTTACATCGTAGTCTGGTGCTATTCGTGATGCTAAGTCCAGTATGGCTTCCCGTATGCTTTCTTTTACTGCAAGATAGTGGTTTAAGTCTGGTGTAAGTCTAGATATTATTGCAGCTGCTATCGTTAATTCAATTTTTTGGCCTCGTCGTAGCCCCATTACCTTTATGTCCTCGCCTACTTCGGGGTGTCTTTGTTTAAATTCTCGACTGTTTAGCAACTTCTCTGTCTCTAAAACGAGCTTCTCTAGTGTGGTAAATGGTGCAAATCCTACTCCCACACTTGTATCATTTGCTAGTGGTATTGTTTTTCCGAGTTCGAAAAGGCCGACAAGGTCAATGCTACCACTACCTATTTTATAATCAACTATCACATGTTCTTCGGGATTGAGGAATCTAAAATGGTTTCTAAGCCAGTTCTTTACAGCCTTTAGTATGAGGGAGCCTATTGGAATCTTCTCAACACTCCCATCTTCTAGCCTCACTTCTGTAGTGGCTCTACCAGAGACTATGATGTAAATTGGTTGTAGTAGTTCTCCTCCGCCAAACCGTGGACTAGCTTGCCCGCCAACAACGAGAACTTTATCAACATTGTGATGTAGAATGTGGTGGTATTTACTCATGTAATACGATGAAAGTATACGGCTTGTTTCTTCTGCCACAGCATCCGCTATGGTGTCTGGATGGCCTAGGCCTTTGCGCTCAACAAGTTCAACGTTTTGCTCACTTATAGGCTGCCACTTGACTGTCTCAACAACAACGTTTTTCGCCACCTTGACCCCCTTGCTCGCTCCTCGGGCCACTAGCTACTATATTTTTAGTGTTGCATGGATGCGATCCCGTATTGCAGAAAGTATTACAGTGTTGCATGCATATCATAATCTACACTCACAAATAGTACGTGGCTTCCCCGGATTAACACCCTACCATACTTGACTTTTGGCTCATTCGTTCCTTCGTGGACCTCTGCGCAATCGGTTAATACAAGATTCATTGTAGAATCAGTCATCTCTAATCGCCCTATGTACTCACTACCATCCTTAAGTTTAACAAGTACTATCCTGCCTATAGCCTCCCTTAGTACACGAAGAGGGTTTGGCGGCCTCACAGACTTAGACACTCGGTACACCCCCTTTACGGTCAAGACCTTTATGCTGTATTCCGAAGCATACCTCCGCAAACGTGCTAGAAACCTCTAACTATAAATCCTATACCCTATACTACGACATGCTGAAACCAGATCCTCATTGGCAAGTCTCAATAGCACTAAGAAATATATTTGCCAGGTATTAGAGGAATCTCTTCTTCTGGAGGCCGCCGTAGCTCAGCGGGAGAGCGCCCGGCTGAAGACCGGGCGGTCCGGGGTTCGAATCCCCGCGGCGGCGCCACCTTTCTCTGTCATTCGATTCCCTTCTCCCGGCCTTCTCCTCTTCATTAGCAATTACTCTTTCACGATGTTATCAAGTGCTCCGAGACGATAATTAGGCCACCTGTGTTACACTACCATTACCATTCACTCTCCTTCCCCAAGAATTTAATAGTAGCTTCTCTCCTACATGTTTGAATGTGATATGGTTCTACTCTATGTCCTTTAGACCTAGCTTCTTTATGGCTTCTTTATGATCCTGTAACCCCTCACAAGCTTTCTTGTAAGCTTTCGAGTTAGCTTGTGGACAGCCTTTTCTCAATCGTATTAGTTCCTTTTCTAGAAGTTTTCCAATTCACATATACTTTACATTGCCTAACTTATGTTGTATCCGGTCAGCTATAATGTGTAATCTGCTGTAACTTTTACTCCTCTTGCTGCGAGTGCTTGGCTACATCTTCTGCAGTATCGTGGTGTTTTTCTATCGACTTCGGTAACAGTATTGCTAAAGTGCATTACACAGAGAGAATTAATGCAATGGTCTAGACCAAGCGAATGCCCTAATTCATGTAGTGCTTCTTTTAGCAATCGCTCTAGGAATGTAGTGTAGTCGGCATTAGCCATTAGCCTGGGTGTATAAACTACAGCTACTCCCTTGCCTAATAATGCTTGGCCAAAAACGAAATTTAAGTTATTTGCATATGCATCTGTAGATACTATGGCTAATAGGATGTCTGCACCAATATTGTCCTTAAGTTCTGCTAGTTTCTCCAATACGGTCTCGCTCCTATACTGTCGTCGTCTCCAGTCATAAGCATTCATTGGTGGTTGTAATGGCATTGAAGCTACGAGTACTGTTATGTTCGCATAGGCATCACTTATTCTCTCTTGAAGCCACTTTAATGCGTAATGGTCATTAAAACCTACGGGAACTAAAACCAATGTCAACATACTTTACGCCCGTGCTGAATTTAACCTATTTTGGTAGGGGATTTTGACAACTACGGGCTCCACATTGTCGGGACTGAAGAGTATGGCTTCGCCAGGGACTAATCTCGTTACAAGCTTCTCCATACCAGCCATATTGATTATGGTCTTAAGTGCGGTTAAATCACGTGGATTACTTAGCCTATGAACTATCATCGTATTAATATTTGCTAATACTAGTGGTGGTAAAAGAGATGGTGAGTGGGCAATGATTATAAATCCTAGCTTATATTTACGTGCTTCTGCAAGTATATGGCTAAGCAAGCTTGTATTGTCATTATAAATATTATGTGCTTCCTCAACTACAATAACGGTATTTATTTCTTTATAGTGTAAGGCCTCGTCAAAAATCATACCGATCAGCAATACTGTATAGAGCTTCTTTATCCAAGGATTGGCAATACCACTTAAGTCAAGCACGACAACCCTCTTATCTTGTGAAGAAGTAATTATCTGCTTGTAGGGACTACTTCCTCTCAACCGGAAAAGAGTTGAATATTTGCTTATTGACAATGTTTGCAGTCTGCGAAACAGGGCAGCCCACACTTCTCGCTCAGCACGTGAGAACTTGTAAAGAGCTGTATGGGTTCCGGCCTCAATAGCGTCCCATAAAATTACAACAGCTTCTAGTAATGCGGCAATACTATTCCTTGTCCTCAACATTTCCGATATTCTTGATAATGCTAGTGAGAGGTCTATATCGAGTTGCTCAACTCGTTCTTTCTCGAAAATTGTAGGAAACGTCTTAATGAAGTCCATAGGCAAGCCTGAAACAAGTCCGAGAAGAAGCTGTAATATAGCGGCTTGAAAACTACTTAACCCTAAAGCAGACTTTAAAATTTCAACAATACTCTCTAAAGGTAAGTTCTCAGTAATGAGTGATACACGGGGCAAGTTATTACTATCAATTAAAGTGAAATCTGTCCCGAGCTCGTTA
>JALTZQ010000129.1 GCA_027046105.1 Pyrodictiaceae archaeon | reverse complement strand
ACAGGGTCACCTATCTCTATGAACTGCTTCATAGCCTCCTCATTAGCCCCGCCATGTAAAGGGCCTCTTAGAGCACCTATACCCGCTGTTATCGCTGAATAATAGTCACTTAATGTCGAACCTACTACTATCACTGCAAATGCCGAAGCGTTCATCTCGTGCTCAGCATACAATATTAGAGATACGTCCATTGCCTTCTCCCAGTCTACTGGAGGCTTCTCCCCATGGAGCATGTAGAGGAAGTTAGCTGCATGACTAAGCCTTGGATCTGGGGGAACATAATCTAATCCATTCTTTAACCGATGAAATGCCGCTACAAGGCTGGGTAGCTTAGCAGTTAGTCTTATAGCTTTACGAATAACACCCTCATAACTCATGTCATGCCTGCCTGGATCAAGATTACCCAAGTACGAAACAAGAGTACGCAACGCTTCCATGGGGTGAACATCTCTCGGCATTTTCTTAACTAGGTCAAGAACTTGATCAGGCAGATCACGGTTCTCAGCAAGGGCACCCTTAAAGTCCGCTAGCTGTCTCTTAGACGGTAATTCCCCATACCATAACAGGTATGTTACCTCCTCGAAGCTACTATATCGTGCCAAGTCATCTATACTGTAACCGCGGTAATACAGCTTGCCACGCTCACCATCAATGAAACAAACCGTTGACTTGTCTACACAAACATTTGCTACACCCTTGTTTATTACTGGCTCCTTTGTGTTAGGATCAATACACCATGGCTGCTCTTCTGGTGTAACCTTACGAGGCAAGACTCTTCGTAACCTCCATGTCTCCACAACTGAGATGTATATTGTTTATAATGATAAACCTTTGGTGAAAAAAGGGAGTAGACTACTACGACAAACGCGGTAAGGAGACATTCTTCAAAGAAGCACTAGAAAGACCCATGACGGCAACGAGGCTTTTAAACCACTTACTTATATAGCCTACTCAAGACGTGATTTCTAGAGATCCTAGCCTATTACTTATAAGTGTAACATGAGGGGTATTACCTGGTGCATCGAGCTGGGAGCCCTTCTAAGAAAATTTGTAGGATATCTACGTCACAGTGCATGGTCCATGTATTCCACACTAAATGGTATCTCAAAAGCCACCTATGGCCGTACACTTCTTCAACTCGTTGAGGAAGATCCGGAAAAGGCGTGGAAGTTGATACGAAACCATATCAATGAACAAATGCTTGAAGTATTGGCTAGGAGTTGTTGTGGAGCAAGCCTACAGGATCTATTGCTGCATCTTCACACTGATGGTGAGTTAGGGGGTCAGTCTGGCTTCACAAATCCTGAGAGAAGAATTGGCAGAATTAAAAGGATGAGCTTTAACGGATTCCACTTAACTCTACACGCATCCCCCATCGTTGTTTAGTCTTTGATTCCTTCCTTTTTACACTACTCCTACTACCTACTATTAGTAATTGTATTCTATTTTCCTTGTTAAGTTCTCGGGAGGTCTTGATGCTACGGCTAATGCACCAACGAGTACGACGTCGTCACCAAATGTTGTGAGTACTATTTTTGGTTTTGCTCCCGCCACAACACCTATTGCGGAGTCTATGTATTGCTTTAACGGCTTATAGGTTAGCTCAGGGTTTTGTAACGCGATTGTGCCGCCTATTATGATGATCTCAGGGTCGTACATGTTGACAATGCTCTCTATTCCAGCCTTGTTAATCTTATTGACTTCATTTACTATGTGTTTTGCTAGTGGATCTCCCTGCAATGCTAACTTGTATATTAATGGCGTAGTGAGTCTTCCTTCTCGATATGCACGATATGTTTCTGTCTCTTTCAACCCGCTTGAAGACTTCATGTCCTCTAATATCTTTGATGCAAATCGTGGTATATTTGCACCACCACTGTATGCTTCCCAGTGACCCCAACCACCACAGCCACACTGCATCCTACGTTCAAAGTCTACAACTATGTGCCCCACCTCGTGCGCATTACCCCTTTTACCAAGCAATAAGTGGCCATCAACAATAATGCCAGCACCAATACCTGTGCTTAACGTTAAGTATACTATGTTTTCATAGCCACGGGCTACACCATAGTGCAATTCGCCCCAAACAGCTGCAACACAGTCATTGACGACGTAAACAGGTTTCCTGAGAGCCTCACGTAGTGGACGACCTAGCTCAAAGCCTTCTCTAGGCCCATTAGGTGCTGAGATAACACGGCCCTGGCTTACGTCGATAGGGCCTATGGTTCCAACACCTACACCTACTACATCATACTTTTCTGCAAGGGCTTGTGCCTTCTCCACTATGCGCTGAGTAACCTCCTTACCACGAATTGGTGTTCGCCATACGTGCTTCTCTACTAATGTGCCATCACCTCTAGCGACGGCTATCCGGGTCTTAGTTGCACCCACATCAATTACCAAATAGTAGTCCTTTATCAAGACGCGCCAAGCCCTCCAGGACCTTCGTTAAGCAATGACTGTAAGAGGTGGGCTTATTTTCCCCACTACAAGTATCGTCCCTATAATGTATAGCCCTAGAGGAGTCTGGAGGGAAGACTAGGACATGGTCGATGCGGGAGCCGGTTTTGATGCACTGGGTAGCCTAATAGGACTACTGTTCTGGTTCCTCCTGTTGGCAATGCTTCTAGAGCCTACGCTTAGATTCCGTAGTCTTCGTGCAGCGAGGCTCTCACTCATAAGGAAAATGGAGGAAAAGTATGGTTGGCGTGTAGTGACGCTAATTCATCGCGAGGAACGGGTAAGCTTCTTTGGCATACCCGTGCACCGATTTATCGATATAGATGACTCAGAAGCTGTGCTAAGGGCAATAAAGACCACTCCTCCAGATAAGCCCATAGCCCTTGTGCTTCATACGCCGGGCGGACTAGTACTAGCTGCTTCGCAGATAGCAATGGCGTTGAAGAGGCATAGGGGCAAGAAAATAGTGATAGTACCTCATTACGCAATGAGTGGTGGTACATTGATAGCCTTAGCTGCGGACGAGATCCTCATGGACCCCAATGCTGTTCTAGGGCCTCTTGACCCACAAATAAGTGTAGGGCCTGGATCCACTGTGCCAGCACCTAGTGTGATAAAGGTAGCTAAGATGAAGGGTGAGAAA
>JALTZQ010000128.1 GCA_027046105.1 Pyrodictiaceae archaeon | reverse complement strand
CAGGATAGCCTACGTGGCAGAAACGACAACTATAAAGGCCTCTAGAAACACTGAAAAAGCCGCTATCATGGCCCACGTTGACTACATATGCTTCCCCCAGCATAGTGGGAGCTAGCACGAGTAAGACTATTAGCAGTATTGCAGGTATTGCTGTGGGCCACAGCTTAGCCAAGACTATACACCGCCACATACACTGTTACCAGGATTTCGAGGAACCCATCATTGTCGGTGTCTGCAAGGGCTAGTGAGGGCCATGCCCACTTCGAGTAGACTCCTTGACTAGCTATGTTGTACTCTGTTAAGTCGAGACTCCACTCTATAGTGCCCGTAGTAGCGTCTATGGAGTAGACCGTGTAGTAGTAGTCGTTGAATGATGTAGTGGTGAAGCTTGCGCGAGTAGATACTGCTACCACCTCATAGCCTGTATCGTTGTCTATATCGGCTACTGCTACTGCTATAGCTGATGGTGGTGCGTCTTGTCCCGTCCCCAGCCACCAGTCCACGATATTGTCCAGTAGTATTCTCCAGGAAAGCGTGCACCCGGTAGTTGTGCAGTCGTAGCGGTATAGAGCTCCATCAAGACCACCTATGAATAATTCCTCAGCCCCATCGCTGTCTACGTCTGCAACTGATAGCCCAGGCTGTGTAAACCAGGGCGCGGGACCACTATTGGCGGGTGTGTTGGGGTCGGTGTAGTTTATGAAGTATTCTAGTATTCCCGTAGAGGCATCTAGCATTGCGATAGTGCCGCGTACTTCTGATTTGCCGGCTTCGGGCTGGAAGACTTCGCGTGCTAGGGGTATGAGGACCTCGAGGGACCCATCACCGTCTACATCACCTGCTACAGGGCTATGGATGTTGTATCCGTAGTATCCTAGATTGTATGATGTCCATAGATCGGTTTCCCAGAGCTTCTCCCCAGTGGCAGCATTAAACGCATATACACGTCCATAGAAATCGGGTTGTACAATTAGTCTTTGGGTTCCCGTATCTACCAGGATTGGGCTTGAGAGCATTACTGCTCCATCTATTCTAGCCTTCCACTCAAGGCTTTGGAGGCCCAAGTCGTAGCAGTATATGGCACCAGAACCGGCGACAATAGCCTCTAGCCTCTGATCGCTGTCGATGTCTGCCACGAGTGCTGAAGTGTCTATGCGGCGGAGTATGCTCGGTGTCCTCCACTTCACAGTCGTAGCCCCGGTGGCAACATCTATTTCCAGGACTATGAGGCTTCCATCGCGTCCGCCCGCCACTACCTCCATTACACCATCTCCGTCGACGTCAGCTAATACCGGTACTGTATGTGTTCCTAGGAGCTGATCTCTCGTCCACGTGTAGGCTAGTCTTGCCCCAGTCACACCATCCAGTACAACCAGGCGGCCAGCAGCATCAACAGCAACTACTTCAACAACGCCATCCCCGTTTATGTCGGCAACAACTGGCTGGGAGTGGAAGGAGTACCAGCCCTCAGTCGAGAGATCGAAGGTGTAGATCCACTTAACGGTTGGTGGCCCTGTAATGTTGCCCACGGCCTCGGCCAATGGCACCCATGAGGAGTGGCGGGTATCCCTACCCAGCATAGTCCATGACGCTGCTAGTGGTGTTTGGGCTACCGGTGTCTCGGGGTACGGGTGGACCAGCACCGTTACAAACGTAAGGGTTGCCAGTATGGCTATGGTAGCGAGCCATTTACGGTTTCTCAAGGCTTACCTATCCGATATGATAGAGACAGTAGAGGGCCGCATATAATGGTGGCGGAGCTGGCTAGTCTAAGAAGTGGGCTGTAGACTAGTCCTGCCAGAGGATGGAGGCATGAGGCTGCAGTGAAGCTAGTACCATACGAAGGCGCTGTACGCCGTAACGTGGTAGGCCTTGCAGTCTTCAACCTATTCCGCGGACTCAGTGTAGGCGGGTATCAGGCACTCTTTAGCTTGTACATGGCTTACCTTGGCTATAGTATGGGTAGTATTGGTCTTGCTGTAGCTGCTGCAAGCTTCATTGGAGTCTTCCTTACACCATTAGCCGGGTTCCTCGTTGACACCCGTGGCTCGAGGCCAGTTGCGGTACTAAGCGGGCTAGCCATGGTCATCGCCGTCGCTATACTAATTGCTCCTCTAGGCTTGCCTGGGCTTGTCTTCTCCTACACTTTCTTCATGCTTTCATTCCTTTATGGCCAGCCGGCTCGTATGACCTTTCTCGCCCGTAGCGTTGGTGTTGAAGGGCTTGGTGTTAGTGTTGGTGCAGTATCCTCTGTCTTCAGTTTTGCGCGTAGCATTGGGCCCGCTGTTGCAGGGTTTATAGCCTACTTAGTAGGGTTTACATGGTCCTTCCTATTCCTCCTAGTAGTCTCTCTAATAGGTACACTATTCTTCTACTACTATACCGTTGATCCTCCCCTTGAAAAACGTGTTGAGAGGAGGTTTGTGGAAGCCTACAGGGTGCTCCTCCATCCTTCGAGGAGTCTTGCAATTATCTACCTCATTGTCGGACTTGACCGAGTAGGTTGGAGCCTCTGGTTTCCCATGCTAAGCGCGCACATGTACAATTATGGGTATAACGAGGCTCTTGTAGGTGTCTTGGCTAGTATGCAGTCATTCGTCCAGGCGATACTCTTGCCACTAGCAGGTCGCCTAACAGACAAGCTAGGTCCTCGCAAAATGCTTGGGTTCTCTGAAGCTCTAGGCGCTATAGCAGCATTATTGTTCACTGAGCCTACACCGCTAGCACGTGCTGTAGCAGGTTACGTAGTTGTTGGAGTTAGTATTGCGGCATGGATACCATCATATAACAAGCTTGTAGCTGAGGTTGTCGAGAGGGATAGGCTTGGGGAAGCCTATGCATCAGCAAACACCGTGAGAAGTCTCGCCTCATCACCTGCCCCCCTAGCCGGGGGATACATCTACGATGTACTAGGCCCAGCAGCACCATACCTCGCATCAGCAGTAATACTGTTTGGGGTCATAAGCGTACTCGTAGGCACGAGGAAGAGACAATACACCACTATTACCTAAGACCAGCTAATCTTGACCATGGGTATACAGCTGAGCCAATCACGGTAGTCACAATGACTTCTAGAGGCGTAGCTGGTGTCCCATGAGTATAAGGTATAATC
>JALTZQ010000127.1 GCA_027046105.1 Pyrodictiaceae archaeon | reverse complement strand
TGAAGCTGTGAGAGGAGCACCAAGGATCTCTAGTAGCCCGCCAACACTACCCCTCATACCCTCATAGGCTATATCAGCAAAAAGTGATACAAGGCCAAGGAGGATGAAAGCAGCTAGTGCACGATGTTTCACTAAGTGCACCTAGTACTTTTAGCCGGGTGTTAGGGTTCTAAGCCCCTTCTCTCATGGCCATTACTAGTGGTAGGGGTCTATGTTAGTCTTTTTTCGAGGAATGCTCTCATCCTATCCTTTGCCTCATCGGATATAACCATCTCCTTAAGCATCTCCATTGCTTCTTGCAGTAAACGGTCGTCTATGAGGCTATTGGCTAGCTTCTTTATCGATGAGAGAACGTGTGGTGGTATTTTCGCAAGCTCTTCTGCTAGCTCTTCAACCCTACGGTACAATGCATTTTTGTCAACGACTTCATCGACAATACCTGCACTCTTTGCCTCCTCTGCGGTTAGCACCTTCATTGTCATGGCTAGGTATTTAGCTCTCCGGAGACCAAGCGATAAAGCACCTACGCTTGATAGTATTGGTGGTATTAGCGCTAGTCTTGCCTCGGGTGCTGAAAAGAGAGCGTCATGGCTAGCAACAACTATGTCTACTACAAGCAGTATCTCCATACACCCACCGAAGGCGTAGCCGTGGACAGCTGCTATGACCGGTTTAGGACAGTCGACAATAGCTTTTACAGCACCTGCAACAGCTTGGAAGAACTCCTCGGCCTCACCAAGATCACTGAGCTCAAGCATTGCCCTTATGTCATCACCTCTACAGACGCTACCACCTGCGCCCCGGATAGCAACAACAGTAGCATCCCTAAGCCCACATCCTCTACGGACTTGTTCCGCAAGACCTATCCACATCTCCTTGTTTAGTGCATTTAGCTTCTCTGGTCTCTCCAGGGTAACCCAGTAGACCCTACCCGAGAGCTCTCCTCGTACACTCACACCGATCCCCCTTCGAATACCGGGAGTGATTTAGGTTCCCTCCACCAACCCACTTCCTTACTACACACGTGCGCGCTAATCCTTCTAGGCCCACATATCTAAACACTACCCTCATCCGAATCCTCTTGGCCAAGACAGACTCTGCACACGCCCTTTGCAACACGCTCAACAGTAGCAGCCACAGCGTCTTCATCACCCATACTGGCAGAGAGTGCCTCTTCTATTGGTGGTTGCCCACCGAGGTACACGATACAGCCACCCCGCTCCAAAGCTTCTCTAGCTAATTCGCGGAAGCCCTCAACAACCACGACATCATAACTGCACAACTCTCCAAGAATACTCCACAAGCTAGTACTCCTACGCTCAACTGTCATGACCTCACCTGGGCCGATGGCCACAACACGGCCAGCACCAGCTTCAAGCATTCTCCCAGTATCCTTAACACGATAGTCAACACCATGGTGTACATGCTTTACCGCTGCAACACGGAAACCCCTTGACACAAGATTGGCTATAAGCCTTGTAGCAAACCATGTCTTGCCAACACCACTACCACTACCAGTCACAAGCACCAATGAGAAGCAACAAGTCAAGACTCCCTTAACCCTCCCAGGCTAGAATCCTAGGTACCGAGGCCATTGCCTAAGAGCAGAGTAGCATTTCTGCAAGAACTTTTGGAGAATAGTGGGTGTTTGCCCCCGACCCCCAGCCGTAGAGGGGCCGCTCCGCTCACTGACCCCCATGGGCTATGCGGGGGTCTTGCGGCGGCCAATAGACTGGTAGTCCTTAGGTGGGGGTTGATATAGAGCACGCACTATAGATTACCTCTATCCGCATAACTACCCTGTGAGCCTCTCTGTTGATTTACCGGATCTTTCTCTTAGCTTTTCCTTAGTATATGCTACTAGTTTCTCTATGACGGGTAGTGTTTCAGCCACATCATCTACTGCTAGAGCATGCTCGTGGAAGCCGTGAATATGTAGATCGTAGCCTTGACTCCAAGCTTCGATAACTATTCGTGAACCTAGACTCCTAGCAAGTCTTCTCGCCGCTCTCGACAATAGTTTTGTCCACCAACGTCCCTCCTCATGTGCTCTATGACACTCTTCTAGTTCCTCTAAGCATGCTAGTATCTTTATACATTCCTCAACGGCCTTGTATAGCTTCTCTGACGCCTGGACAGCATCACCTTTTCTCAGTTCCTCCCTAGCTCTCTCAAGCATATGTTCTGCGATCGCCATACGTGTCCCGAGCTCCTCGTTGGGATCAAGTACTAGAGTCCTCTCGATAGCCTCGATAATGAATGATTCTGGATCATAACCACGGCGACGAATAGCCTCAATAAGCTCTCTAGGTATAACTACTGTAGCCATAAACTATTCCCAAAGTATGAGGCTGGACTGTACACCTAGAAATCCCTACCTAGCCCAAGCCCTATCATCAGTATACTGTAGGCGGGACGAGGACTAGACCGTGTTACAGCTTACTCTTCTACAACCCAGTTGCTGGAAGACAACGTAGTCGTCTATCAGGATGATACAGTCCTTTAATGCCAGCTTCCATGAAGGTTTCTTGAGCATCTCTTTGGCCTCTCTAGGCCCCCATAGTATGAGGTCTAGGGGCTCAATTGTATTCTCCACTAGGGGTTTAACCATTCTCCACCTCTCCATTAACCTTTTATCACTAAACCCTTCCCACACAAGAACGAGGTCTACATCACTCCATACATTGAAGTCCCCACGAGCATAACTACCAAAGAGGACTATGGAAGCCTTGCCCAGGATACCTTTAACTTCCTTGACCCATCCGCAAAGCCACTCGATTACTTTATTCCTCTTTGCTAGCCTCTTCAATAGCCCTGGAGGCACAGACTTCAACCCATTCAATCACCTTCTCGGCACACTTTTTTGCTTCCAAGGCCTCTTTCCTAGTATAGTGTTGCCAGGGAGCACCCTCTGGAAAAGCATCTGGATAGCGTGGCGGTATGTACATTTTATTCAACATGTAGATACAGTCTTTTAGCTCCTCTCCAGCCTCCTCGTTGCAGAGTTCGGATGCCTTCCCTAATAGCTTTGAGAGGTCGTGCGTGAAGAGAGGCTCGCCATAGAGCAGTAGTAGAGCCTTTAGAGCATACTCAGCGGCTTGTTGTGCCTTAAAGCAGGCCCATGAATAACC
>JALTZQ010000126.1 GCA_027046105.1 Pyrodictiaceae archaeon | reverse complement strand
GTGGCTACTCTGGATACGTCGCCGCTACGAGGATGCTATGGAGAAACTAGCGGCACGAATGAGGAAGTTTGCACCATGGAAGGTACTGAAGACGCTTAGGCAAGCTGTGCCACGTAACACAATAACCGTTACCGGTGTAGGTAGTCACCAAATGTGGGCAGAACTACACTGGGACGTATACGTGCCTGGTACATGGGTTACGAGTGCGGGTCTAGGCACAATGGGGTTCTGTATCCCAGCAGCGATTGGCGCTAAGATAGCTGCGAGAGACCGCCCAGTACTATGCATTGATGGTGACGGCAGCTTCCAGATGACCATGAACAATCTAGCTCTTGTTAGAGACTATGACCTGCCGATAATAGTGACTATATTCGATAACCGTGCACTCATGCTAGTAAAACAATGGCAGATATTCCTCTACGATCGGAGAATAGTAGCTACCGAGTATAGTAAATGGCCAGACTTCACAAAAATAGCTGAGGCTTACGAAATAGAAGCAATACGTCCAGCAAGCTTGGAGGAGATAGACTCCACGGTACGCCGTGCTATACGAAATAATGAGCCTCTCGTAGTAGTGGTTGACATAGATAATAGCGAGGACATAGTGCTGCCTTGGGTTAAGCCCGGTGACTGGCTAACCAACGCCATACTACCACCTGGAATGGAGGATGTAAGTCTTGTCTTTAGTGGAGAGGAAGCGGTAGCCACTCAATGACCAGAAGGTGTTGGGCCATGGCTAGCAAGGGGATCGGGGTATACGTGATAGAGGTGTCTGCATTCAATGGTATGGATGCATTACTAAGGCTCACCACTATTGCGCGTCGAGCTAAACTGGAATACCGTAGTATATCAGTAAGCTTTGACAATAAAGTGGTATTGTTGAGAATAGAAGCAGTTGGTGAAGATAGGGAGGTAGACTGGCTGGCAGCCAAGTTTGGGAGATTGCCTGAAGTATACGCTGTAGCAGCTAAGAGGCTATCATGAGGAGGTTCTCAGCCCACACCTTTCTAGAAGGATGGAGTCCCTGCCCCTAAAATCATTGCATGCACATATGGTCATGATTTGAATGGGAAGTTAAACCAGAGGTTTGGGGTGGAAACCCATGGCAAGAATATATACTGATCAAGACGCTAGTCTAGCTCCACTCCATGGTAAGACCATAGCAGTAATAGGTTATGGTAGTCAGGGCCGTGCCCAAGCTCTTAACCTTCGTGATAGCGGACTAGAAGTCATAATAGGGCTTAGGCCTGGTAAGAGCTGGGATCTCGCCAAGAAAGAAGGGTTTAGTGTGTACCGAGTAGATGAAGCAGTTAAGCAAGCAGATGTAGTAATGATGCTTATACCTGATATGGTTCAACCCGAGGTTTGGGAGAAACAGGTGCAACCATACTTACGTGAGGGTATGGTGGTAGATTTCGCTCATGGATTTACAGTACACTATGGCTTAATCAAGCCACCAGAGCATGTAGACGTGGTCATGGTAGCACCTAAAAGCCCTGGAGCCAAGGTTCGCGAGGAATATCTTGCAGGTCGT
Source organism: Pyrodictiaceae archaeon (assembly GCA_027046105.1). Next base: position 1,626 of record JALTZQ010000126.1, on the reverse strand, counting down.
GGTGTACCAGCACTCGTAGCAGTATACCAAGACTATACTGGCCAGGCCTTAGAGACTGCACTCGCTATAGCCAAGGGCATTGGAGCAACAAGGGCAGGAGTCATAGAGACCACTTTCAGGGAAGAGACGGAAACAGACCTTATAGGCGAACAAACAGTGCTCGTCGGTGGACTTATGGAGCTAATAAGGAAGGGTTTTGAAGTCCTTGTGGAACTAGGTTATCAACCTGAGATAGCATACTTTGAAGTCCTCAATGAAGCTAAGCTAATAATGGATCTCATATGGAGGTACGGCATCACGGGTATGCTGGAGAGGGTCTCTATAACAGCCCGTTATGGAGGCTTAATAGTAGGATCAAAGATCATAGATGATAGGGTTAAAGAGAATATGAGGAAAGCTGCTGAAAGAGTACGTAGTGGTGAATTCGCTAATGAATGGGTGGAGGAGTATAAGAGAGGAATGCCGAGACTACAAAAACTTCTCGAGGAAACACGAAGCCACGAGATAGAACGTGTAGGTAAGGAGATGCGCCGTCTCCTATTCAGCGACTAAGCGCCAAGGTCTACATATTGAACACCAAGCTATAGTCTACAATCCTTCAGCCCATGCGACATCTTAATCTTAGGATATGGAGGCATGTATAGTGATGACTCAGGCTAAGATCGTGGGTCGAGCCCTCGTTGTAGGTGACAATGTCGACACTGACACGATCATACCAGCAAGGTATCTATACATCACTGACCCAGAGAAGCTAGCACAACATGTTTTCGAGGATGCACCCGAGATACGCCAGAAGCTAGATGCACTAGAAAAGCCAGTAGTCATAGTGGCAGGTCGAGGCTTTGGCTACGGGAGTAGCCGTGAACACGCAGTATTAGCTCTTAAGGCAGCCGGTGTTGTTGCAGTAATTGCTGAGAGCTTCCACAGAATATTCTACAGGAACGCAATTAACAATGGCCTAGCAGCTCTAGAAGCCCCAGGGATCCACGGCCAAATCCGGTATGGCGATCTCGTAGAGGTAGACTTGCCTAATAGCGAGGTACGCGTAAACGGTAAGACCATTGCAAGGACAAGGCCAATGCCAGAGACATTGCTAAAGATACTAAGAGCGGGTGGGCTAAAGGAGAAACTCCGAGAACTTGCCAGCAATGGAAACCAGTGATACTATTAGCGGGAATAACTAGTAAATGACTAGTCCGTATGCTGTTATGCACAATTATTTATTAAATTGGGACTTGGCACTCTACTATTATTAACGGTTACTATTAGCCTTCTCTCGATAGAGTCAAAATCACTTGTTAAGGCATAAAGTCTCTGTGGATTAAGTTGCTTAGACCAATATCGATCTATTCTTTGCCAATCACTCTGAAGGTGTAGATTCCATTGAAAGCTTCAGTACATCCTATATTCCTGGATTCGGTTAAGGCTCTAATGTAGATTCAATGGTGAACTGTTATGGTTATGAAAGCATACTTGATTGTGGGAGAGCGTAGTGGGAAGTTCCCCTACTCGAACAGCCTTCTAGTGAAAACGAGTAGTAACGATACTATACTTGTCGATGCTGGAGCGGGAACACCACTAAGAGAAATCATTGGCAAGACCGATATCGTGGTCATTACACATTAT
>JALTZQ010000125.1 GCA_027046105.1 Pyrodictiaceae archaeon | reverse complement strand
CCTATTAGCTTCCTTAACAGCTTCACAGGCAAGTCTCAAAGCCCTCCTTTGGCTCTCTAACGCAGATACTGCCTTACCCATTCTAGAACCCTCCTAGCCCTCTCTACAAGTTCTCGAGCCCTAGTTTCGTCGTAGAGCTCGTAGGGAACGGCGTTAGCTGCGTTAGGGTACATGGCTATAGTGTAGTGTATTGTTAGTTCCCTAAGATCATCCACTATAGGTGTTACATCTAAGCCCAGCTCCCGCCTAATAGTATCGGCAAGGGCAAGGAGGTTATGGCTCCTCGCGGGATAACCAGATTAATTAACAATGCCTTTAGCGCTTTCTCGGCAGCCTGCTGACTCTAGAAAGCTGCTCCATCCCAATCACTGGTCTTAAGGTCATTCTCAGCTTTTACAAGATCTCTTTCAGCTTGCCTAAGCCATGCCCTAGCTTCAGCTCGCACAGCCTCCCCCATCTACTATAATGCTACAACTACTCAGAGATTTGCTGTACTGAAACTGGAGAAGAGCAGTAAAGAACTTCTTGGACAAGCCTGCTAGACAATAGACAATCACTTCCTCAGCTTAATCTAGAGTTCTTAAAGACACCTCTCAGCTATCCCAGTACTATCACGCTACAACCACCATGGATACTGAGGCCAGGAAACACCTTCTACTCCTGAAGCATAATTCGGCTTATATCTTGGGAGTTTTTGAGAGCTCATTAGCTAATATCAATGCTTAAGCCATATGAATACCCTATTTATTGCCTCCCTAATCCTTGTCCTAAACCCCTGGTGCCACTAATGGCATCTTATCGTGCAGCTATACTCTATGAGTTTGGCGAAAAATTCAGGATCGAATCTTTCACCTACAATCCTCCGGAGGGATGGATTAGTGTACGTGTTCGTGCTGTTGGGGTTTGTGGCCGAGATGTAGTTGTTTGGCGAGGCGGATTCCGTAATCTGAAACCACCACTCGTTCTTGGCCACGAGGTTTTCGGCGAAGCTAATGGACGCCCTGTTGCTGTTTTCCCTGCCATTGTGAGTAAGGAGTGTTTGGAGAGTATGGAGGGCCATGAAAACCTCTGCAAAGACTATGCTATACTTGGCGAGACTGTGCCTGGAGGCTATGCTGAGTATGTTTACGTGCCTCAATGGAATCTAATAGAGCTCCCTAGCCGTGACTATGAGAGATACGCTGCTGCAGCATGTGGTGTAGCAACCTTTATCCATGCATCAAAGTTAGCTGGTATAGGTGCTGGTGACCGTGTTCTCGTTACTGGTGCAGCTGGTGGTGTAGGAATACATGGCGTGCAATACCTGCTACACATGGGCGTAGAGGTGTACGGAACCACACGTAGCAAGGAGAAAGCCCGTATACTGGAGGAACTAGGTGTACACCCACTCACATCGCGTGAGTTTAGTAGGGAGCTAGGTGTTAAGGTAGATGCTGTATTTGAGATTGTAGGAGCAGCTACAATAAATGAGAGTCTACGCGCTCTTCGTCCACAGGGAAGGCTTATCCTCATAGGCAATGTTCAGGGTCGACCCGTAACACTAACAAGGCCAGCAATGGTTGTAATGCGTGAGTTAAGCATAGTTGGTTCAGCTGCCTATACGAAACGTGAGTATGAGGCCGCTATAGGTCTTATAGCAAAGGGTATTGTAAAGCCCTACTATAAGACCTATAGATTAGACGATATCAACCAAGCTTACGAGGATATTACTAGTGGTAGGCTTGTAGGGAGAGCGGTCCTTGTCCCCTAGAACCTGTGGCTGCATAGACTAGATCACGCTCAGTAATAATGCCTGCTATGTCCCCCTTCTCCTCTAGGAGTACAGCACGCTCTGGTAGCCCAAGTATGAGCTCAGCAGTAGCTCCTAGGGGAGTATCTATCGGTACTAAAACAGCTTTCCTCCCTATACCCCTTAGTGGAGCTGTTAGTTCACGAGTCTTACCCATAACGATACTATATATTACATCGTTTAGCACTGCTATGTATATGTCACTGCCTATCCGGTAGGGTAATCGCCGGAAACCGTAATCAGACATAACTCCAAGAGCCTCTATAAGCGGAGTCTCCGGGTCAGCCATGAATACACGGAGAGTACTACAACACTTGGCTGGACGCCTATCACCCATGACAATAAGGGCAGCGTGTAGCTCCGTGTAGGCATCGAGTAATACTCCTCTATCATCAACGACTGGCAGGAAACCTATACCATGTTGTACCATGACTCGTAGGGCATCAAGCAGACCTGTCTCTGGACGGCATGTAAGTGGCGGTGTAGACATGATTTCTTCTATACGTGTATTGAGGATACCATCGATGCGCGTATGCTCAATAAGACCTTGGCTTTCAAATGATTGAGCAAGAAACCTCCCAATATCCTTGGTGGACACTACACCAATAAGTATGCCATCATCATCTACAACGGCTGCATGCTCCACCGAGAAGCCATGAAAAAGCTCTACGAGTTTCACAATAGTATCATTTGGTGAAGCAACGGCGTAACCTACACTACCAGAAGTCAAGAGGGAGGACAAGCGACCTACCATGTTGTATATGGTTTATAGCCCAGAATAATATAAGGAGAGCGGCTATGAGAAAAAGAAAATCCGACATACTGCTTAAGCCCTAGTTTTTCGAAAGAACACTGTCTATGAGTTTTTTAAGACACCTCTTTGTCATAAATCGACAACCTGGGTTAATGAGAGTCATATCAGCACTAGTACTTATAGCCCCATTATTAACCATGACAGCCCAGCCAATGTTTTCAACCTGTAAATTACTATAACAGTCAAGCCCCAGCATAGATGCTAATCTACACACACTCTCAACCTGTACATCACTAGAGCTCCATACAATGATGCCCTCAACACTCCTACTACTTGTTATGTTCAATAGCTCCCTTACACCGATAGTATCATTGACTAATACGTAGCGTGGTGTACAAGCCATCCCATAGAGGCTTAGGGGTATGGCGATATCTCTGAAATCGAGCTCACATAAAGCCTTATAAGTCTTAATATTACTAGCGTATATTGCGAATCTACTCATGATTCCCCGCCACAACCCCCAAATAGTACATGGTTTCTGGGCATGCGACACCAAACCCGCACTAAAGTAATGGGTTAACTAACCCACAATGTTCTGGAGCGAATTCTACCTATGGGCAGAGGCTTCAC
>JALTZQ010000124.1 GCA_027046105.1 Pyrodictiaceae archaeon | reverse complement strand
AGCATTTGCTGCCCCACTACCACTAACACTAGCAACAGCCATGGAGCCAATCACGGCTGCCTGAGGGATGAGTCTAGGATTCCTACCCATGACCCATACAACGACCCTTACCATGGATTCGACGAGCCCAAACCCTTGCGCAATACTGACAAAGAGAATGAAAGCACCTATTGTTGTTAATGCTAGCTGTGGTAGTCTTTCAAACACACCGGTCTCAAACTCTACACTCATAGCGGTTATCAGTCTCTGTAATGGTACGCCAGGGTGCCAGAAGGGGTCTGGGAAGACAAAACCGGCAAGTGCATAGAATACTAGGAAGAGGTTTAAGAGGAAGAGGGCTAGGTGTCTCCTCCTAGCGTACTCCATTACGAGAATAAATGCTATGGCTCCTACAATGGTATCCCATACATTGTATGAGCCCGCTCTAACAGTTATCAAGTTGTAGAACTCGTGGACTATGTAGCCCGAGACGATAGCCGCAAGAACACCATATACTATGAGGAGGATGTGGACAAGTTTCCTAGGGAGCCTCGGGTAGAGCTCGCCTTGGCGTAGGGAGTCTAGGCTATTGAGGACAAACGCATAGGGTACCATTATGGCTGCAAGTAGTATGGGGCCACCTTCACCTGTGTAATAGTAGTAGAGGAGGCCTAGAACAAAGGGAAGGGATGTAATCGTAAAAACTATTTTGGGAGAGAACCTTACATGGGGCAAGTAATCACCCTGCTTCTCTAGTCTTCTCCAGCTATTTTCCATTCATCCTTCCATACTCCTTTCTCCTTGAGGTACTTGGCTAGCCCTGGATGGATAGGAACTTCTATGCCTCGTTTATAGAGTGCATCTATAGCCTCTACTTGGAAGCCCACCATGTCCTCAGCTATTTGCGAGAATGACTTATCGAGTTTCGCCAATCTATCCGCGTTCTCCTCCACTATCTTGAGTATCTTGTATACGGTTTCTTCGGGTATATTGAGGCCCGTGTGGAACCCATAATATATTAATACTCCAATAAACTTGTCAGTACCAACATCCTTGGGGAAAGCCTCTGCAGGAACCTCTGCCACGGGTATACCTGCCTTCCTTAAAGCCTCAATTTCGTCTGGGCAGGGATTCAGTATTGCGAGATCGGCTTGAATGAAGAGTTGTTGTTCCCAGCCCGCAAGGCCACGACCACCAGCCGAGGTATAGACACCCGTCGCAACAATGTCGCCACGCTTTAGAGCTGTTGCAACTGCATCGAGGTCGAGCTCAACGTGCTCATATTTTATCCCTAGAGCATCAAGGGCTTTCCTAAGTGCCGTGCCAACATCCCAGAGAAGAGGTAGCGTGAATATCTTCTTCCCATCTAAGTCTTTCCAGCACTTAAACTGGTCAGCCTTATCCTTGGGAACAGCTATCCCTATCTCTAGGGTATAGACCCATATCGTCTGGTATGGGTACCTCTCTGGCTTAAAGTCCTTGAACCTACCAGTACCCGTATACATCTCTTCAAGACTTATATCAGCTGCATAGCATGCATCATACTCACCCTTAGCAAATCCCTTCATGCCCGCAACTGCACCTGGCGTAGCAATAGGTTCAATAACAATGTTTGGCTCAACCTCCCTTAACACATTAGCCAAAACGGTCATTGCACGATAACCTGCTGATGTTGACTTGGAAGTAGCCCACCTAATAACAACCTTCTCGGCAGCAGGTGGTGTAGCCGTACCGGTTTCCGGCTTCTCAGTAGGCGTTGGGCTCGCGGTACTGGGTCCTGGCTGCTGAGACAACATGAATACTGCCACAGCAATGGCGGCAACGACTACAATTGCTACGACTAATGCAGCGATCCTAGCAGAGGCCATGCTGTCCCCCTCCCGGTCCACGCAAGAGGGGGCCCTCATGAGAGTAATTTAGGCTTACGGTTCCATCTAGGACGGTCTACAGTAAAAGTCCTTAATCCACAGGCCCTGCTAAAGATGGTGCAAAGGTGTCTCCATGTCAATAACCCAAATGCAGTCTATAGATACCTTTACCCCTATGGGTGACTAGTTTTGAAACCAGTAATGGTTAATTCCAGGTACTAGATTACATACTTTTCATTAAGAATGCTATGTTGCCGTGTCTTTGCTAATAAATAGGCCACCTAGCATTTTAGGCTGCTGGAAGAGGGGGTCGGTTAAGCATCGGCTACGACCCATTAGCACCACGTGCACGTCCGGAAGCCCTACTCTTACTTGGTGCAGCTGGCTTATTAGCAGCGTCTTATGTTGTTAGTGGTGAAGAGTCTCTCCTGGCTTTAGCCATGTTCTCCGCTCTACTCCTACCCACGGCAAGGCTATACCTTCGATTAGCTATGATGAAGCTACCCAGCATGATGTTTAATTACCATGTTGAGCCAGCTTTGCCTCTAGAGCGAGAGCGCTATAAGCTCGTCATTGAGTTATCCAATGTGAAACCACCACTAGTAGTCGATATCATTTTAGAACCCGTGAGTGGCTACTTCATGGATCCTCCACAACCGGCTAGGAGACTTGTAGCTGGAAGAGCCGTTTACGAGTACTTTCTCTCAAGCTATGTTGGAGAAAACATATTACGTGTTCATGCTGTTATGGCTGACCCCATGGGCCTTTTCCATGTAGAACGTGTTCTAGGCCACGTAGTAGTCAGGGTGGCACCGAAACCTGTCCAGCCACCCATCGAAGCCCTTGGTGTAGGGCTTCTGCTATGGTTAGGTGGAACAGGTAGACTAAGAGGAGAGGAGTTTCTCTACCTACGACCCTACATGTGGGGTGATGAAGCAAGTAGGATAGATTGGAAGGCTACAGCTCGCCTAGGAAAGCTAGTGTCAAAGGAAACAATAGGTCCTGGAGGCTTGAAAATAGCGTTGCTAGTCGCAGCCACGAGCCATGAAGGTGAAAGACCAAATACGCCACTAGAGCAAGCTATGAGACTAGCTCTTGGCCTCTATGAGGTCTTTTGTAGACAAGGTATCCAGACCAGGATGCTGTTCCTTGATGGTCGCGGAGTCTTAGCATCGCAACCCTGTAGCCCCGAAGCCCTCCAGATTCTATCGAGCCACCGGTGGGAAGATGCTTGGGAGAAAGGAGAAGTACGTGTAGATGCCCCTTTAGTCCTATTATTCATTCCGAGAGCCTCCAGGGTAGAGGACATCGTGAAGAGTATAGACGCTAGTAA
>JALTZQ010000123.1 GCA_027046105.1 Pyrodictiaceae archaeon | reverse complement strand
GACTTCTCTGAAGTCCAAGTAGGCGATATTGTGGCACTTGGTCCTTCTCCCCTAGCACGCGTGGTCATTGAGGGAGAGGTTACTCATGTAGATCCTACTAGTGGGCAAATAAGCTTAAGGATACTACGCATTGTAGCAATACCCCAGATACCTATCGGGAAAATAGCTACGAGGAACCCGATCACACTTACCCCCGATACAAGTATACGTGTTGCTGCAGCCATGTTTAATGCTAGGCGTATCAAGGGTGCACCAGTAGTTGATAGCGAGAATAGGCTAGTAGGTATAATCACCCAATCTGACATAACACGGGCAATAGCTGAAGGAAATCTAAATGCTAGAGTCGAGGACTACATGTCGAAACCAGTTATAACGATTAGGGAGAACGAGGATCTAACAAGAGCAATACAGTTAATGAATGAGAGAGGTATCGGTAGACTTATAGTAGTAGATGATGCTGGCCGCATGATTGGTATAGTGACACGTACCGATATACTCAAGTATATTGCTGGACTGGCATAGCCGAATAACAATATAGATCAAGCTGAGTAGCTATAACGCCTTGGTTAGTCTCGTCATTGAATAATACGAGCTATATCATGATAGGTGGTGGGGACACCCTGGTATAAACCTAGTGTAGTGTATCATGGCTGTGCCTCTCTCAGACTTTTACTGGCTATGGCCAAGTTTCTTGCCTCAGGCAATTTCTCCAAGGATCTTCCCCTGAGTACTCTCCGTATGGATCTTGTAGAGACATTTATTGGTTTCACGCGTGTTGGGCTAGAATTTTTGTGAAATGGTAGCCGCTGTGGATAATTGTCTTTCCTAAGGTGGCTCAATTCACACTTGGTGACGATGCGGTGGGTTTTACTACTGCTTCTGGGGGTAGAAGTACTTCTAGGGGTAGAAGTTATGGCTTATTTTGATCCTAGGCCTAAGGAGAGACTAGAGGATCTCTTTGATAGGAGGAGTGAACTAGAAGCGTTTGTTAATGCTCTCCGTCGTGGAGACCCCTTAGTTCTTATCCTAGGACTTAGGCGAATGGGTAAGACTTCTCTTCTCTATACTGGACTTGGATTGGCAGGTTACCCCTCTATTGTAGTTGATTGCCGTATTCTCGAAGAGGAGCCATTCATTTCCTATACTAGGTTTCTAGAAGCATTAGAGGAAGCCTTGAACAAGAGTCTAAGGAAGTATAGGGGGCTTAGAAGTGTTTTCGAGAGAATTGAGGGAGTAGAAGTCTATGGGCTTAAAGTAAGACTAGCTGTAGGGAAAAAGAAGGTGAGCTTGCATAGTATTCTTGAGGGTCTTAACGAGTATGGTGAAGAGAGGGGTACTAGAGTAGTAGTGGCTCTAGATGAGGCTCAAGTACTCTCGAGGCTTAGGGGAGTAAGGATACTTCCAATACTTGCTTATGCATACGATAATCTTAGGAGGGTAGCAATAGTTCTCACTGGTTCTCAGGTTGGGCTTCTCTACCGGCTATTGGGGAGAGACAATCCATCATCTCCGCTTTATGGTAGAATAGTTACAGAGGTAAAGTTAGGCCCCTTAAGCCTAGAGGATGCTGAGAGATTCCTTGTGGAAGGCTTCAAACAGTACAACATGGAGCCTCCAAGAGAACTGGTAAAAGAGGCTTTAGACTTACTTGACGGGAGTATAGGGTGGCTAACATACTTTGGAGCCTATAGTGTCAGGCATGGGGCCTCGAGAGAGACATTGGCAAGGATGTTGGAAGAGGCTTCTAAAATAGCTCTGAGCGAGCTTGAAAACTTTCTCCGCTTACGCCCAGCACCGACAGCGAGAAGATACATAACAATACTATCATCTATAGCGGGTGGAGCTAGGACATGGTCAGCAATAAAAAGGTTCCTTGAAGTAGAGGAGTCCAAAAGGATAAGCGACTCAATACTAAGTATGTTATTGAGGACACTTATAGATGCTGGCTTTGTCGTAAAAACAAGTAAAGGCTACACTATACCAGATCCCATCCTTAAATATGCTCTCCAAAAGAAAGCAAGCTACCTGAAGAGGAAATACAAGTAGCTATCGAACTGTTCAACTCTCCTATCTTAGCTGAGATGGAAGACCTCATGCCCCGAGGCTCTCAACAATCCTGACTTTTAAGGAGACGGTTTCATACTTCTACTTCTATGTTCTCTCCGAGGCCGTAAGGCGATGATTTAGGAAGTGTACTACCCATGTATGGGCCAGAAGTCTTTATGGCTAGAGCCTTTTAGCCTATCTGGTGGGCTGTGAGGAGTACTCCCCAGCCCGATACTGTTGATGAGGAGTATTCCTTTAGCTGAGCCCAGCTACTAGGTTAATGTGCACTCTAGCCTGTTAATGTGTACACAGTAACTGTTATAAATAGGAAATAGATTCTATCTCCGGGACGGAGGTGTGTCTAAACTATGTCGAGCATGGTCGACCAGATGGTAGAGGAGTTTGTTGAAGCTGCTAAGCGTAGTGGTCTCCGTATAACAGCTCAAAGAGTCGCAATAGCGAGGATAGTGTTTGAGAGACTCAGTGAGCACCCAAGCTTTTCAGAGGTATTAGAAGCTGCTAAGCGTAGCATCCCCGGGGTAAGCGCTAGTACAGTATACAACACGCTCCAATTGCTTGAGAAGCTTGGATTTATCCAGGACTTTAGTAGTGAAGGTGTTACACGCTATGATCGTGCATATCCACACATTAATGTTGTCTGCTTAGATACGGGTAAAGTCTTTGATGCACCAGAGCTTGCTGACATAGTTAAGGTCATTGGTGAAAAAACTAATGTAAGAGTCAAGAACATAGTTGTCTATGCACATTGTAGTAGAGAGGGGTCCTCAGGGCCAGGCTGACCTCCCCACCCAGCTTATCGGCTTGGGCGACAGATCCTCACGGGACCCCAAGCTATACATTACTGGCTTAAGCAGGGGTATATTCACTATCCCGTATTCTGCCCCATATGCGAGCTCCCATCCCCTTAAAGTACGGTCTCAGCCCATCTCAGCTCGTATGGTGTCTCGCACCTCTTTGGGCGTTGAGGCCTTACTAGGGGTCTATGCGGGACGCACATATGGTATTACCGTGTCATCTTCCTCGTTATGGAGTTGTTGCGCTCCTAGTACTAAGCCCAGTATGCCCGTCGGTGTCTTGGGGGCTATCGCGACCTAGTAGGTTGTTGTCTTGGTGGGGGAGGGCTTGTGAAGGAGGTGTTCGGCAGTGATGCTGTTGTTGGTATAGTGTCGGGGGA
>JALTZQ010000122.1 GCA_027046105.1 Pyrodictiaceae archaeon | reverse complement strand
TGTTTGCCTTAAATCACTCACAACGACCATAATTTTTGTCTTCTTGTGGTGTTTTGCTGCTTCTCTTAATGCTTTAATAATGTCGGTGTAGCCGTCAAACTCTGTTGAAAGAAGCATTTCAAGCATTTTATGTATCATCCTAGTGCTCTTATTTGAGTAAATATAAGTATTGGAATCGAAAAGTACTATTTTATCAACAACACCCGCAAAGGCAGCAGCTGCAAGCATAGCAACTATGGAGTATGGTCTCATACTCCCACTTTTATCAAGAACCACGACAATGCTAGGTCTACGAGTCTTCTGCTTATAGCGCAATGAGGTTGGATCCCATATCAGGAAGAATCGTGTCAGATGATATGGATTAGGCCTAGTATATCTATCGCGTAGCTTTATGGTATACTTTTTCTTGTATATTTTTTGTGAACCTTTCATTCTCCTTATGCTTTGGGATAGGACAATGTGTAGAAGTCTAGTAGCTGCCAATTTTATTTCTTTATTAGTAGAACGGGATAATGAGTATAATCGTGTAATTGTTAAAGCGGTATCGCCTGGAATAAATCCAATCATTTTCACAGCAGTACGTGTATCAACGACATTTTTCAATATAAGGTTATATCCTTCAAGCCAATACGATATAGTTTTAAACAAAAATGTTTCCTTGTGCCTAATTGCACTAAGGGATCTCGTCGCGGCGTGTAGTTGGTGAAATGCGTAATCAATGTAAGCGTCTTCTCCTGAAACAAGCCCTCTCAAAACATTCATCTCTATATCGTGTATCATTGAGAGAACTCTAAAAACCCCATCTTTAATGCTAGGTATATGAGGCAGCACATACTCGAGTAGGATACTCCCTTTTTCGCGCAGAAAGTCATCTAGGAGATCCAGTGCGAGCTGTCTAGTTCTTGTATCACGTGCTAAACTGGCTATGATTCTTGCAATCTTCTCTAATGGTGCACTTCTAAGAGCATTAATAATTTTGTCTTTATCCTTTTGTGCAAGTTTTATTGCAACATTACTGTCTCTCGCAGCGAACTCAGTAATTGTATTTAAGTCGTCAAGTCCAAACCGTCTTAAGACACTATATGCTTTATTATAATTATTGAATTTCTCGCCATTGTTTATTCTATCCTTGAATATCTTTGCAATTTCCTTTGCCTTAGTCCATGCACCTTTACGTAGTGCTTTCTCTACAATAATGAGTATACTATCTAACTTGGCTTCGTTGAAAACATTTAATTGAAGAGCATCATCTATAAGACTTAATACTATATCATCGCCTCTCTCGGTAGCTGAAACAAGTTTAGCTCTCAATGCATTATTTATATTCCCATAATTGCGTATTATTCTCTGAATGTTTTCTATTGCTTCTTTTCTCGAAACAACTTTTTCGCCGTGCCGTGTATGCCTAATAATACCTAGCAGCTTTAGTCGAGAGTAAGCTTCTAACGCATCTTGTCTACTTCGGATCTGCCTCTTCTTATTATGGTTTATTCTCGTATTATAAGTTATTCCTGCCTTCTTCATTTCTGATTCAATGATCTGAACCAGTTTCCTCTTTGTCCCCTCTTTGTCCACAGTTCTATCGATAATTTCCTTCAAGACATGAAGATCAGGCTTTCTCTTAGCTAATGTGGATGCAAGAACTAAGAAAAGATCCTCTTTGCTGGATAGGATTGTTCGTAAGTTGGTACCTCTAACAGCAATATAATTTTCTAGAATGATAGCTGCATCTATCAGCTCAGAAGTAGATACCCTAACACCCTTCCTACGTAGCTCTCTACCAATTCTCATAACGAACTCTATGAGTTTCCTTGTATCATCCTCTCTATCTGAAGACCTCTTCGATAACATTATCTACTACATCCTCCTCTCCTACACGTTTATAAAGCACAACCTTGGATGCCTCTATTACGTCATTAACTCTAACCTCCTTATCACCACGTAGTTGTGCTAATCGTCCTGCTATCCTAGCCCAAAGGACAGTATCAGCAGGACCTGGTTTATACACAGCTTTCTCCCGTAGAATATTTACTGCTTTGACCATCCTATTGAGTATATCCCTAGGAAGCTTAACACCCTTAGCATCAAACCGTATTTGAACAATTTCCTCCTCTACATTAGGTGGCGGATAGTCAAACCGTATCTTGACAACTCTGCGAAGAAACGCATCACTGAGCTCACCTTGACCTATATCTTCTGGATTGCTCGTAAGGATAACTTGGAATCCTATGCCATGTGCCTTATATATACGTTTTATTTCAGGTACAATAATACGGCGCTTATCTATAATGTCAAGCAACATGTTTTGAAACTCTTCACTCGTGCGGCGTATCTCATCCACCAGTACACCTGCGTCAAGTATGAGTGCAGCGAGTAGAGGCTTTGGTATAAAGCTTTCTTCGCTAAATCCATATTTCATAGCCATTAGTGGATGGAAATCGCCTATGACACGATATTCGTCATAGTTTTCGCTGCAAGGAAGCACAAAGGCCGTTTTACCTGCCCAAAGCGTTAAAATGGCTTCTCCTATCTCCGTTTTACCTGTACCTGGTGGCCCCTCAAAAAGAACCGGTCGTCCTGCAAGAAAGGCAGCAATAACTAGTGATACAAGGCGTTCATCCACTATAAGTTTGTACTCCTCCCTAAGTATGCGTGTCATTTTTCGTGGGTTACGTATTGGCTCTCTTTGCTGAATTACTGGGCCATAGATCTCGTAAACTTTTTTAACAATTGTGTCCTCCATTACAAGCTCACGTTCTTGCTTCAATGTAGCCCCCACTGACATTATTCAATGCTAAACCGGAGATAGGTTAATCAATGAACTGGTCATAGCTATATTATAGGTATCGTGGAGTTGTAGTTAGGGTTGGTTAATCTATGAGGTGCAGTCAAGAGAATACTGTGTATAGTGTGGTGGTCCGTAAAGGCCCTGATAAAGCCCATTACGACATCTGTTTTACTGAGGATAGGCTATTACTCAGCTATCTCGGGGAGCACTGGGAAACTTTTAGACCAAGGACAGGTATTCAGAAACGAAGCGACCTCCTCATATACTCAGTAAGGAAAAGACGTAAACGTACTCAAACAATAATCGAGAAAGATGATATGGAGATAGAGTATTGCAGTATACGCGGAATCGAAATAGAAAAGAGGATGGAAAAAGGTAAAGCCATAATTTACATCCTTTTATCTAGTGGTGAAAGACTGGAAATAGAGTATCCCTTAAAAATACATGGTATCGTGAAGAGGCTAGTACAGCATTTACAG
>JALTZQ010000121.1 GCA_027046105.1 Pyrodictiaceae archaeon | reverse complement strand
CGCTTAAGGAGCCCCCTTCTCTTCTCCTCCAACAGAGACACCGCTTAGAGTCGAGTCTGAGGGAGGCTAAGTAGGTGGGGGCTCGGAGGCTGCGGCCACCACCTCCTCAGCCCTCCAGGCTTCGGAGGCCGTGTAGCCTCTTCACGGCCCCCCAAGTCACTTAGAGTATGGTCTGGGGTTTACACTTTCAGATGGAAGAGAGAATTTAGGGGGATAACCTTAATCTCTAGCTAAATATTCTACTATTTCAAGGGCTTCTTGGGGGTTTGAGGCTCTCTCCACTTGCGTGTATAATGATATCTGTGAGAGTGTATCTGGGTCCTTGAGTCCGTGGCCCGTGAGTACTAATACTACCTTTGAGCCCCTCTCTATCAAGCCCATTTTAGAGGCTTTTAGGAGGCCTGCATAGGCCGCTGCGCTGGCAGGCTCTACTATTATCCCCTCTTCGGAGGCTAGGGTTGCCATGGACTTTAGTATCTCCTCGTCGCTAACCTTAAGGAAGGCTCCTTGGGACTCTTCCACGGCTTTCAAGGCTTTCTGCCAATTCACAGGTCTACCTATCCTTATAGCCGAGGCTATCGTGCTAGGATTGTGAGTATATGCCGGCTCCCTTAGCCCTCTAGCCCACGCCTCTGCTAGAGGTGAAGCTCCTTCAGCTTGAACTCCTATCATTTTAGGCCTCCCTCGGGGAAGGCCTAGCATCTCTGCCTCCTTAAAGCCCTTCCATATTGCTGCTATATTACCTGAATTGCCTACAGGGACTATAACGTAGTCGGGAGGCTCTCCTAGGTCCTCCAGCACCTCGAATGCGATGGTCTTCTGGCCCTCCAGCCTGTAAGGGTTAAAACTGTTTAAGGGGTAAATCTTCTTTATGTAGGCATTGTCTGTGTTCGACAAGTTTAGTATGGCTTCCATTGCATCGTCAAAGCCCCCTTCAACCTCTATCACCGTTGCCCCGTGAGCTAGGGCCTGGAGTAGCTTACCTCTAGCTACGCCGCCTCTAGGCAACAGGATAACAGGCTTCAGCCTAGCCCTTTTAGAGTAGGCCGCCATGCTAGCTGCAGTATTGCCAGTACTAGCTACAATAGTCACTCTAGCTCCTAGACCCTTAGCTATGCTGACTCCCACAGTCATACCTCTATCCTTAAAGCTGCCCGTGGGATTGAGGCCCTCAAGCTTACCATAAACTTTAGCTCCCGTAGCCTCTGATGCCCAAGGCAGCTCGACAAGTGGGGTAGAGCCCTCACCCATGGATATTACGGTTTTTCCAAGCCTTGGAAGCAGGTCTCTATACCTCCACACACCCCTTCCTCGGGGCTCTCCCTCTACATCATAGATAGGCTCCAGTAGCCCGTTACATTTAGGGCACGTGAAGAGCCTAGGATGAGGAGAGTAGGTCCTACCACAGGAGATGCATACCAGGCTTCGAGGCCCCTCTAAAGCCTCGTCAATAACCTCTCACCAAACAACTATCGTAGACGAGGGGGTATTTTAGGGTTAAGGTTGGGGGCGGCTCGGCTACGACCGCAATCCTCATATAACTCCTCGGTAAAGCCCACCTATCCTCACAGCCGCGCCCAAGATTAGGTGTAGCGCTCTAAAAGTTAAACTCTTAAAACCACTATTCAGCCAATCTATCTAACGGCCCCGCCGTAGCTCAGCGGCAGAGCGCCCGGCTGTAGTGAGACGGGGGCGAGCAACCCGGTGCTCCGCAGGCACCGGGTGGTCGGGGGTTCGAATCCCCCCGGCGGGACCAATGCGTAAGCTGCATAATTGAGTTGTCAGGCCGTTAGAAATTAAGGCCTAGTAGTTTCCTACCTCCTTCTCCTTCTTCTCCTACCCTCCTCGCCGACGGGCTCTATGGGTTCAACGTATACTCCGACCCCAACAAGCTTCTTAACCATTTCATCGAAGAATCGAATGTGTGTCCCCTTTTGACCTAGCATGGGGCCCATGTAGTCCGAGTAAACCTTCATCCTTAGCTGTGGCCCTGCGAAGTCGAAGTCTACTACGTGCTTGTGAATCCAGCTGACTGGATGGGCAGCCCTTACTAGCTCTTTGAAGTCTAGTGTGAACTCTATGGCCCTCAGCTTAAGGCCTAGGTCTCCCTCTATCTTCTGTATCCTCTCACCACCCCTACCTATTAGCCTGCCTAGGTGGCCTTCCTTCACTATTATGAGAGCGTCGGGTACGTGCTCGCTAGTGATCTCCCACGTCCTCTTCATATCCTGGAGGTCTATAATCGTTATTATATCTGCATCGGGGGCGTGAAGCCTCGCAGTCTCCAGTATCTTCTTCTCGGTCTCAGTAAGCTCCCTCCTCCTCATCTGAAGCTCCAGTAGAAGCTTGATCCCCCTCCTGGCTCCAGGCCTTACTATATCCTTTATCCCCATGTCAACTACTATAGCCGTAGGCTCATTCTGCAATATCTCCCTCGCTAGGCTAGCACCATCTCTCCCAGCCTCAGCAGTCCTCTGGAAAACTGGGTCTCCAGCTACGATGAGCTTACTGTTGCTCCCGAGCCTCGTTATTATCTCCACTATAGCCTCCGGCGGTATGCTCTGGGCATCATCTATTATTATGACTGAGTTGTCGAAGGTCCTACCTCTCAGGAAGTGTGGGTCAACTAGTATAAGCCTCTCGTCGCTTAATAGCTTTTTGACGACATCAGCTCCCAGGAACCCGCCTACAATGTCCATCAAGTACTCTGCGGCTAGCCTCCTATATGTTTCAGGGTCGCTTAGTATAGTAACCTCTCTCCCACTCACAACGTCAATGACGGGCCTAGCCAGAACCACCCTCTGGTAGTCCCCCTCGGCTACCTTCGATATGGCATATATTATGGAGAATAAACTCTTGCCTGTCCCCGTAGGGCCGAAGACCCCCACTAAATCCTTTTCCGAGACGAGAGCCTCCTTAAGCTCCTCTTGCCCGGGGGTCTTGGGCTCAAGCTTCTCAAATACCCCCCTAAGCTCTTCTAGAGCCATACTTCTCGCCCCGCGTTGAATGGAAAGGATGCCTTCGGAGGTAATTTAATCTATCCTTGCATGTGACGGCCTTGAGAATGTTTCTGTTGATAGCCTCGGGCCCCATATTATTACTTGGGGGGTGGTAGTTGAAACTCAGGTTTGATGAGAAGGTTATGATAGCGTTCCTTGAAGCTTTGGAGGCCGCTGAGACTAGGAAGCCCGCTCAGGTGTATAAGAGGGAAGTTTTCCGGAAGTATGGCCTCTTAGGCACCCGTTATGATAGGGTGTTCACGGCTATCATGTATAAGATGCTTAGGAT
>JALTZQ010000120.1 GCA_027046105.1 Pyrodictiaceae archaeon | reverse complement strand
GTTGAGGAGGTTAAGAAGCAAAAACCACCCAACATAGAAAACGTATTACAAATGGTAATGGAGCAGGCCAAAACCATGGGTAACGTAGAGCAGTTGCTAGCGAGACTAGCTGGAATCCTAGGAATCAGTAAGGGTGAGCTACCAGAGGATCTAACACTCGTGAACGAGTTAATGTATGAGCTTGACCCGGAGCTTGTCGAGGAGGCACTAAGGTTCATAGTAAACGAGCTATTTACCTAGGGAGGGGGCTAGTGTTTAGGCTTATTTAGCCTTCTATACAGTTTTCTGAGACGCCTATATGTCTCCACAAAGTACTTGTACACTTCATTGTATACTCTGGCCAGTTTCTCGTTTGGCTGAAACTCCTTATCCACTATGAACCTGCTAGCAGCCTCCTCTATGCTACCCACTAAACCTAGCCCTTTAGCAGCTATAGCAGCACTACCTCGTAGAGTAGCGTCTTGGGGATCCTTTAGCCTAACTACTCTCCTACCAATAGCACTAGCAAGCATCATACACAAGCTATCGAATAATGCTGCACCACCCACTAGCCTTACCTTCTCGTTGAACCCTACCAGCTTCTCAACATACCCATAAACCCATTTAATATTGAGGATAATGCCCTCAACTACCGCTCTCACAAGATGTCTTTTATCATGGCCTAGACTTAGATTGATGAAGGCTCCCCTAACGTATGGGTCATCTATAGGTGAGCGCTCACCATACATCCATGGAGCAAATATTACCCCGTTGGCCCCAGGCTCGGTTTCCTCCAAGAATCTCTCCACAAGGTCGTACCTACCCTCTATCCCCTCTACCCTCATTAGCCATTCTAGGGCACCAGCAGCTATCTCTTGCTCAGCTACTAGCAAGTATTTGCCAGGTATACCGCTCAGTATAGACCCAATATAGTGGCTGATATCTAGTCTCCTTTTACCTAGATGGGCTGCTACCCAGTCACTAGTCCCCACATACACGTGTATCTCCCCATCACCTACAGCGCCAGACCCGATAGCGGCAGCCGTCAAGTCACCAGCACCAACGATAACTGGCAGACCCTCATCTAGCCCTAGCTCCGATGCAGCACTACGCTTCAGGTAACCAGCAACATCAACAGTCGATCTTATCTCGGGTAGTCTTTCCCGGGGTATACCGTACCTACGTAGCAAGGGCTCATACCATACCGCCCTACCTCCCCTAGTGTCAGCTAGCCAAGTTAAGTTGGCCTCATCAGGGCTAGTAACAAAGACCCCCGTTGTCTTGTTTATGAGGAAGCCCTTAACATCAAGGAACTTAAAAGCCTTATGGTATACGTCTGGCTCATTATCCCTAAGCCATAGTATTTTTGATAACGGGTCCTTCCCCGTACGGCCAGGAACACCCCCAGTAACACGTAGGAACTCCACGAGCCTAAAGAGGTTATACCCTTGAATCCTCGGGAACCCACTCCACAAGTCACGTGGATAGCCAGCAGCTCTCTCATCAAGCCATATAATCATCCTTCTCAGGGGATTACCCTTAGAATCCACTGGGACAACACCAGCCATGTGAGCACTAAACACTATACCTTCTACAGTGTGCCTACTTCCTTCCCTATCCTCTAGCAGCTTCCTGGTAAGAGCTATAATCTGTCCCCATAGAGTATCTGGATCCTGCTCTGCCCAACCACTCCTAGGATACTCGACAATCGCCCGTTCACTCACTTTAAGCAAAGACTCAAAATTATCTATGCTGACTAGTGCGGCTTTTACATGAGTAGTCCCAACATCGTAAGCAAGTATAGCCCTACCCATGACGATTTAGGCCCCACTATAGTGGGAACAAGGAGTGTCTAAAAAGGGGCCTAACCCTGGAGCACCATGCACGCCAGGAAGTATTTACGGCGAGAAGCATGTCCTTTTTGGTCTAGAGGGGGTTGGACTTCACCGACAAGTAGAGCATTGTTGAGAAAACTGGGATTAGCCCTTCGCAAAAGAGTCTCTATAAGAAAGAATAAGAAAGAGGGCTCAGAGGCTCTTAGACTTCCCCGTGGGTGTAGAACTAGTGGAGGGTGTTGCTGGTTTACTTCTTGAGTTTTTCTTCTAGTTTCTTGATGAGGGCTGGTAATAGCTTATAGAGGTCTGCTACGACACCGTAATCAGCGTACTCGAATATTGGGGCGTTTTTATCCTTGTTTATCGCGACAATTATCTTGCTATCCATTGCTGCTGCCATGTGTTGTGGTGCACCAGAGATACCGATAGCGATGTAGAGTTTTGGCCGTATCTTCTTTCCGGAAATGCCTATCCAGCGATCCTCTGATAGCCACTTATAGTCTGCTGCTATGGGTCTAGAACAGCCTACTACTCCTCCGAGAAGCTCTGCAAGTTTCTCAGCCATCCCCAGATCCTCCTTCTTGCGGAAACCTCTACCAACACCAACTACTATCTCAGCAGCCTCTATGTCTACCGCCTCACGAACCTTCTCCTCTACACCAACCAGTGCTAGCTTAGGCTCTGGTACCTCTATCGCTTCAATGGGGGCGCCAGTCTCTCCCTCAAACCTATACTTCTTCAACGGTATAGTGACGACTATTGGTGGAGAAGCCCTTATGACAGCAATACTCCTGCCACCAAGAACTTGCCTTGTAATCTTCAGCTCGCCACCTTCTTGCTCCATACCAGTGATCTCAGTATACATTGGTAGATCCTTGCGTGCTGCTAGTCTAGCCCCTACCTCATTACCATTCTTCGATGCTGGGCCCACTACTAGTTCGGGCTTTACCTCATCATGGATCCTAGACACTACCTCAACTAGCTGGTCAGGCAAGACCTTCTCCACAGCCAAGTAGTAGACCTTTCTGAACACATTGTAGGCGTGTCTCTCAATAGCTTCCTTCTCACCTACTGCTACGGCGTAGGCCTCCCCACCTCCCAACTCTGATACGAAGCCTGCAAGATCTGTAAGGGTTTCAGGGTTATCCGTGTATACGAGGATACGCATCACGGTCACCTCCACAAGGATTAAGCCTTAATCACGCCTTCCTGGATAAGGGCCTCAATGAGTTTTTCTGCGGCTTCCTCCATACTTTCA
Organism: Pyrodictiaceae archaeon; assembly: GCA_027046105.1. Next base: position 216 of record JALTZQ010000120.1, on the reverse strand, counting down.
GCCTCAATAATGATATTCTTCCTCTTCACAGTCACTATCCTAATGTCTTCGAGCACAGCTTTCTTCTCGACACTAACCCCTAGATCACCTAGGCTATACCTTTTGAGGGGTTTAGCAAAGGCTCTACGGATCTGGATCAATGTTGGTATTCTAGGCTTATTGATCTCACCAGTCACACTAACCACTACGGGGAGTTGTGCCTCTACGGTCTCCAGT
>JALTZQ010000119.1:1593-3289 GCA_027046105.1 Pyrodictiaceae archaeon | reverse complement strand
CTGGTTACTCCTGGGCGGCATAATAGTTCAGCTGAGTTCGATAATTGATGGTGTCGACGGAGAGTTAGCGAGAGCCAGGAAGATCGCCTCTGCCAGAGGGGCATTCCTCGATACTATGCTCGATAGATTCGCCGATATAGTCATATACACGGGCTTAGCCCTATACTTAGCGTCACAGGGCATACAATCGAGTATCATAGTCCTGGTAACGACGTTAGCTATTAGCGGAGATCTAATGGTCAGCTATATGCATGCCGCGGGCGAAGCCAAGCTGGGAAGACACCCTAGCTTAGTAGGAAGGATACCACCCCTGGCTTCCAGAGACGTTAGGTTATTCGTGATATTCATTGGCACAGTATGTGGATTCGCATTTGAGACTATGGTGGCAGTGGCTACTATATCATATATCTATGTTATATCCAAATTTATAGAGCTTACCTTGAGGGCCTTGGGATAATTGCCTAGGAGTGCAAAGTTTATATAGAACCAAGGGCACCTAAGGTTGTAGGGCCTGCCCTGACCTCTGTGTAACAGCGATCATTAAACCAGGATAACCTGGAAGGCCTGGAGCGCGCTAATAGTGTTGTAGTTCATAACGCAGAGGGTAATCCAGTACATCCATAAGGCAGGGCCCACTACCATTTAGATACAATATATAATTATAAAATTTAGATTAATGTGTACTCTGGGGTGAAAAACATGAAGGTAAGGGTTTTGGTTCTAGGAGCAGGGCTAGTAGGCTTGCATTATGCGGTTGGTATTGAGAGGATCAAGAGCGGAGAGTTAGAGCCTATAGGAGTGCCACTGGCAGGTTATAAGATGCCTATTAACATAAGCGATATAGAAATGGTGGGCTATGTCGATGTCGACGAGAGCAAGGTAGGCAAGAGACTCTATGATGTAGCATTCGAAGCCCTAGGCAGAGAACTACCAATACCAGATACACTCAAGGAGATAGAGGTGTACAGAGGAATACACGCTGGCAGCCTGAAGGGGCTACCCTTCAAGGCGGCGGGCCTAGACGACTTCTATGGTATGGAAGAGGCTCTGGATAAGTTCACCGAGTTGCTAGACACGCTGAGACCCGACGTGGTGGTCAATGTTATAACCACGGAGCACGCTAAGCCCTTCAACGATACCGCCGCGTTCATCGAATCAGCTAAACTAGGCAGGATTTCAGCAAGCCACGCGTATGCTTTAGCAGTGGCTAGATATAGTGAGGCGGGTAGGAAAGCAGCTTACGTGAACTTCGTGCCTTCACCTATAGCGAATGACCCCGGAGTACTAAAACTCTACGAGGACATAGGCTCCTTAGTCTTCGGTGACGACGGCGCTACTGGCGCTACACCATTAACGGCAGACTTACTAGAGCACCTGGCGGAGAGGAATAGGAGAGTATTATCAATAGCGCAGTTTAACATAGGCGGTAACACAGACTTCCTAGCACTAAGCGATCCATCAAGGAACATAATGAAGGAGATGACCAAAAGCGACGTAGTAGAGAGCATCCTTGGGTATGATGTCCCACACTACATAAAGCCCACAGGATACCTTGAGCCACTAGGCGATAAGAAGTTCGTGGCAATGCACATCTGGTGGAAGACATTCAACGGGCTGGAAGACGAGCTAGTAGTGAATCTCAGAATAAACGACAGCCCAGCTCTAGCAGGCTTAATGGTCGACCTCTCGAGGATAG
>JALTZQ010000119.1:0-1583 GCA_027046105.1 Pyrodictiaceae archaeon | reverse complement strand
GTGCAATGCTAAGCAAGGGACTCAAGGGTACAGTATACGAGGTAAACGCTTTCTTCATGAAGAAGCCCGGGCCGCCCGGTAGCAAGAATATAGCAAGGATCCTAGCCTACCAGAGGATGATATCAAAGCTTAAGGAGCTAGGAATAATACTCCAATAAGGAGTAGCAAACCCCATACCCACCCTCTTTTTAAGTGCGACCCAGTTAATCCATGGTCTCGTAATAGAAGAGACTAATGCCTGTCGCCAGGATATCTAGCGCAGCGCCCGGGTTCCAGTTGCGAGGCCTCCATAGGGAGTCGAGTAGTGCCATGGCTTGCGAGGGCTTAGATGCAAGTATTATAGCTTCCTTTGCCTCTTTTAGGGCTTTAAGGTACGCTCTGATACCATATTTCGCCAAGATTAGTGTGTCGCCATACTCCGATAGTATGTATAGTAATGTACGCGCGCCAGCCTCATCTATATCGCTGTATTCACGTAGCGCCTTAGCGTAGAGGTTCTTAGCCTGGAGGCTCCTTGGATACCCCGACCTCACGTCGTCATGGACTATGTCCCAGCGGGCTACTTCGAGTAATTGTCTGAAGCTACTCGGGTATCCCTCGCCAACGCCTGGTATGGGACCCTGGTATTGCCTGAGATGACTAGGGCTCAACATGGATAGTAGATCATAGTACTCCCTAACGGCGTCCATACTGGATTCAATTACTAAATTAGACGCTCTCTCAGCTAGTCTTTGAGGATTGGCTGGATAGCCTAGGTCTCCTAATGCCGCTGCCAATGGTACTAGTAGTAATGCTGTTCCAAGACCAATATTCGTCTTTATACCTAGCTTTTGGAGAGCGCTTCTGTACGCTTTAAATCCTAACGCTATGGGATCCCCGAACCCGTTATAAGCTGTGTTACATGCTGTATGCGCGGCCGTGCTAAGGGCTATAGCGTGCACTATGAAGTCGTATAAACTCTTATCGGTGTGACTCTCTAGCCTCGTAACAGCCCCTGGTTTAGGATGTATCATAGGCTCTATTAGGGCGCCACTATATAGGGCCGAGCAGAACCTGCTACTGCAAATATCAAGCCTGCCCGAGTTCATCCTTTAGGCCCCTCTCGAGTGGGGGGCGCGTCAGCCTTACTCCCACTCTATCGTAGCGGGAGGCTTAGGTGTGATATCATATACTACCCTCACGACCTCCGGTATCTCACCGGTTATTCTGGCTGCTATAGTCTCCAGTATATCCCAGGGTATCCTGGCAGGCCTAGCGGTCATGGCATCCCTGCTCTCAAGAATCCTTACTGCTACTACGTAACCATAAGCCCTCCTATCCCCTTTCACGCCAGTAGCTCTGGAGGCTGTGAGTATGGCGAAGTATTGCCATAGCCCATCGTGTAGGCGGTGTCTCTCTATCTCCTCCCTCACTATAGAGTCTGCTTTCCTAAGGATAGCTAGTTTCTCCCTGGTAACCTCGCCTTCGATTCTGACAGCCAGTCCGGGACCTGGTATTGGCTGCTTGTATTTCCAGATCTCCAGGGGTAGACCTAACTTTCGGGCTATAGCGCGTACCTCATCTTTATAGAGCCATTTCAGCGG
>JALTZQ010000118.1 GCA_027046105.1 Pyrodictiaceae archaeon | reverse complement strand
CGTATTCGAATACATGGTCCTTTGCTCTCTCCAATCTACGTTGATGTTCTTCAAGGAACTTGGTTAATAATTGTGTAGCATATTCCTTATCAGGGCCGCATAATAGTTTGCCTCCTCTGCACTCCTCATAAATCCTTGCAAGCTCCTTTGGATCAGTAATTAATGAATAAACATACATCTCGTATATGGTGCATTTTTCTGGCTCACCGCCATACTTTCTTTGCTCCTCTATGCTAGGTCTGCCGCCGGTGAGAGCTTTCTTTAGCTTTTTTGCAGCAGCCTCTGGTGGGTCTGTGAGAAATATTGCATATTCTGGTCTAGAACTACTCATCTTATTTCCATCCAGACCGGTTATTAGTCTATGATATGTTGAACTAGGTCTTTTTAGACCTAGTTCGTGTTCGAACCTATCTGCGATATCCCTCGTTAACCGCAGATGTGGGTCTTGATCTGCACCAACAGGAACGACGATGTACTTATAGCCGCCGAAATAATCCAGCTGTGGGTGGAGGATATCAGCTGCTTGTGTGAGTGCAGCTAAGATCTTTGCGGGTTCAATGTCACCATATATTGCCTCCATTTCGGCCATCGATACCTTTCTTGAAAACATTTGGATTAGCCGATAATACGGCTTTTCATAGTTGGTTTGGAAATAAATGGTTAGATTCTTTTTCTCTAGACCGAGGGCTATCATGTTAGCAACGTACTCGTATAATGCTGTCTCTATGAGCTTCTTGCGATCTAGTCTTCTTACAGCATATGCTTCAGCATCTGCAAGTACTATAAAGAGATGGAACCCCAGTCTTTGATAGTAGATGAGCTGGTCAACAACCATTTTGTGACCAAAATGGAACTTACCACTTGGCATGAAACCCGTAACTACTGCAACTCCCTCATTACGCTGGTAGGCCTCAAGAATTTGGTCATAGTCTCTATGGCCAAATACAACTCCCCTGGCCATGAGGATATGTGGCTTACCGAAAACTTCACGTACTTTTTCAAGTACTTCACTGAAAGGTCTAATACCAAAATACTTCATTAGCTTTGTGTATTCTAGTCTTTGTACGGATGAGGCCCAGGGATCGAGTCTAACATCTTTGTTAGCGGCCACAATAAACTGTTCACCTCGGAAATCTATAGTACTAGCTCTTTTCTGTCCACACCATAGCCATCTTCCCTAACCCCCTAAAAATGCTATCTTTGAAGAACTCTAATAGGCTAGAACCGCAAAGCAAACTACATCACATTGAGTACCGAATGGGGCTGGTGTAGTAATACATGGTCGAGGAAATACCGATTGATGAATTACCGAGATTGGTTGATAATCTTGTTAAGCTTGTCGAGAAAAGTATGCACAAAGCACGTGCAAAGTTAAGAGGTAAAGTTTCCAGAATAGATAAAGACAAACAATTTGAGGGCATCATTATAGGGATAGACACAGCTTTTCCACATAAACCACTTGAGTATACAAGTTTTACTTTAACAGCTGTAACATTGGGTAGTATTGTTGTCGAAGACGGACTTATGAAAAGACGTGATGTAAGTACGCATGTTCTAGTTGAGGTATTTAGTGAAATAGATCATGATCAAGTAGTCTCCTATGCTAGGCTAATTGAACGCGAAAAAGCACTTCACGAATTAGCCTCAGGTATGCCGTCCATAATAATGATAGATGGTGAACTACTGCCTTTAAAGGCACTTAGAAGCATTAATAATAAGAACTGGCTCAAGGTACATGAGAAAACCTTGGAACTAATTGAAACATCGAGAAAGCGGGACGTGAACCTTATTGGAGTAGTTAAAAGAAGTTATTCAAAGGATCTTGCTAGTCTTATTGGCGTACGTGTTAACGATAGAGTTTTAGCGTCAATGCTATTAAATCGTGGCGAATACATTTCGTTAGTCCACCCCTTCCTTGAAGAGTATGGATGTAAACTAGTATTCTATAAGCCCTTAAGGGGCCCTGACCAAGCACTTAAACTTGAGGTTTGCGGTGAAGTTGGTGATATTGTTAGTATTCTTGCAAAAGAGGCAGGATCTACTGGCTTTCCCTGGATAATTGATATTGTCGATTCTCTAGTCAAACAAGAAGTTTCGAGAATGTTGAAATACATTGAATCCTACGTCTCATCCCGTATTGCAAGGCTTACTATACCCCATGTAGGCCTACCAGCTAATTTGCAAGAAAAGCGTCACGAAAGAAAAATGATAGGAGGAAACTAAAGTGTTGGAAGAACGCAACCAGCAAGTGCCACTAATTGATCAGCTTCTTTTGCAGCCTCTACAGCATACTTATGTATTATGGGGTCTCGTGTTGAGTGAAGAATACAGTCAAGCATTTGCATTATACGCATATATAGAGTATTGAGTATATGGCATCTATCTTGTGGTCGTTGTTTTGAGAGACGTGAATAATAGCGGATTCTTGTTAATGCAATGAGTTGTTCTATGCTACAGCCGTAGGCTCTAACATAGGTAATTGGATGTCTAACCTCTATATCAACGGGCTCGGATATGATGTACATAATGCCATCGTTTCGTCTATAGCGCGTTTTGACTACGACCTCTAATCTTATAGTATATTCAGCCACACACTGTCCAGGAATTGCACGCGCCGGCTCTAAGGGTGGTCGTATTTCTAATTTATTAAGCACGGCATAGTAGAATGGTAATGGTGTTCGGGGTTGGACTAAGCACAAAAAGACAAGTTCTTCTGCAGCCTTTGCAAGCCTCGTTCCAGGATAAATACGGAAGCCAATGTATTTGCTTTTTGCACGAAATACACCTAACGCAGTTAAAAGCTTACGTGATGACGGTAGAAGGGATGTAGCTATGACCTCAGAATACTCATGCTCCGATATGCCAAGCACTGAGAAGAGCTCATCAATTCTATGGCAGCATTGGTGGCTTGAGGTGTATGACGTGATAAGGGCAGTCATGGGTTACAGCCTCAGTTCTGATATTGAGGCCTCTAAGATTCTCTACAATATTGCTGTGGAAATGAAGATTTCAAGACGCCTTGTTGATATAAACGATTTTTGTACCTTGGCTAAAAATAGTGATGTGTGCATTGCTGGTGGCAGTATATGCCTCGAAAAATATGTACATGAGCTATATAATTGCAGTATTATTGCAGCAGCTGATGGTGCAGTCTCGCTCCTTTTACGTAATGGCATTGTGCCCGAAATAGTATTCTCCGACCTAGACGGCTCATGGCATGACATCTTATTAGCCTCATATAGTGGTTCAATAATAGTTGTACACGGTCATGGCGACAATGTACATTCAC
>JALTZQ010000117.1 GCA_027046105.1 Pyrodictiaceae archaeon | reverse complement strand
AGTAGTGGGGTGGTTTTGGTTTGGCGTGTGAGAAGGCTGTTCGTGTAAGAGATCCTACTACTGGTAAGGAGGCTGAACTAGTCCCGATAAAGGTATGGGTACTAGCACCAAAAGGGCGAAAAGGAGTAAAAATAGGGTTATTCAAGAGCCCAGAAACAGGCAAATACTTTAGAGCAAAAGTACCAGACGACTACCCAGTATGCAGCTAAAAAGCCCAATAAGTCTCTATGTACAGAGCAAACATGTTTTTTCTTCTTCGTAGTACCCTTCAATGTTTTACTAACTCAACAACCATCCTTATGATTTCGGGTGCTGGATCCACACCCGTTGCCTGCTGTAATCCTCTCCACATAGGTGCAGCGTTTACTTCAAATACTACATAACCATCGCGTGTTTCTGCTAGATCCACGCCTGCATAGTATAAACCAAGGATTTTAGTAGCTTTAACTGCCATACTATGCACATCTTCATTCAATTGAGCAGGCTCAGTACGCGCTCCTTGAGCCACATTTGTCTTCCACGAGCCAGGCGCTGCAATACGATATACAGCAGCTATTACCTTATCACCTACAACGAAGGCTCTTATATCGCGATTATTCTTCTTCTCTATGAATTCTTGGACATATACTGGTTGACCAAGCGATGTTATAGCATTGATTATTCTATAAGCCATATCAACGTCTCTTGCACGATACGAACCTAACCCCATGGTGCCTGATAATGGCTTTATTACAATGTCTCCCCACTCATGAACAACACGTAGTGCCTCGTATGGATCCTCTGTTAGTAGGGTACGTGGTACTGGGATACCTTTTCTTGCAAGTAGACGCAGACTAGTATACTTATCACGTGCGAGCAACATCGAGTTTACTGGATTTACTATGGTAATCCCCTCATCAGCTGCATGTTGGAGCACTGCTATTCGCTTGAGTATTAGTTCGAAGGCTGGCGTTCTACCAAGACTACGCAGCACCATTGCGTCAAGTTGGAGACAGCGTCCTTGATAGAGGAGGGGACAATTTGTACCTATTCCAGCAGATATGTATTGAATCATCAAGTATATCGGTCTATGGCCTTGCAATTCTATTGCTTTAAGGAGGCGGCGAGCTGTCCATCCAGGTCGTGGTGTATCTTGGACTACCGCTATCTTCATAGACTTGTTTAACCCTGGTTAATAGTTGCTGAATATATACGGTTAAATAGGGATGAGAGAAAACTGGTCCTAAAATAAATGGTAATTAAATTGATTCATTGACGGCCTATAAGGGAAAGGAATTGAACTATTACGTCTATCAGTTTTTCAGCATCTCTTTTTGTATGTGCCATTGATGGTAGAAAGTGTATTGTATGCTCTGTGAGATACAGTATGTTGTTTAGCCTTGCATACAAGTGTAGTACCTTGTATGGTATACTACTCCATCGTTTTACTGTATCTTCATGTCTCTTTGGCTCTTTCTCCGTGAAATGTATTCCTATCATGCTGCCTAAGCCAGTGGCAAAGCATTGAGGAGTTATTGTGTTACATTCTTTGCTGAGCTTTTCTTTAACCCAACTCCAGAGATTGTTAAACTCCTCATATAGGTGCTTGTTTTGGTACATGTATGATGCCAATGCATAGCCGGCTGCTATGGTAATAGGGTTGCCTACAAAGGTGCCACTATGGCCGCTTCTTTTTCTAGGATCACTAATTGCGATGTGATCAAATAATTTCATTACCTCCTCTATGCCTACTATTGCACCACTGCCTGGATAGCCACCTCCCACAGCTTTTCCAAGTACTGTTACATCTGGTTTTACATTGTAATATTCTTGTGCGCCACCAAGGGAAATCCTGAATCCAGTTATTACTTCGTCAAACACCAACAGTGCATCATACTGGTTTGTTAGCTCTCGTAGCCCCTTGAGGTAGTCTGGCTCAGCCGGAATACAACCACCAGCACCAAGAACAGGTTCTACGATTACTGCTGCGATGTCACGTTTTCGCAGATGCTGCTCAACTACTTCTAGGTCATTGAAAGGTACACCTACAGTATACTTTATGTTTTCTTCGGGCAAACCTGCTGACTCAGCTCCCCAATATGGTGGTGTTACCGCGGTATGTAATGCATCGTATGCACCATGCCAACCACCATTCACTTTCACTATCCTTTTCTTACCAGTATAAGCACGTACAAGCCTTACAGTGTACATGTTTGCCTCTGTCCCACTATTAGTATACCTTACCATCTCAGCACTCGGCACAATCTTAGTTAGTAGTTCAGCATATTCTACTGCAAGATCATTCTCAAATCCAAGGTGGCTACCTCTCTCTTCAAGTATCTGGACTACCCTCTCCCTTACAACATCTGGGTTGTGACCTAGAATGTGAGCTCCATGACCCATCCAGTAGTCAGTGTACATGTTACCATCTATATCCCATACATGTTGTGCTGACGCTTTAACTATATAGAGAGGGTATGGACTAAACCAGCGTATATGATACGTTACACCACCCGGTAAAACACGCAATGCCCTCTCATACATTTCCCTTGATTTTGGCGTCCTCTTGCGATACTCCTCATTTAGCTGTTTCTCTAACTCAACTAATCTTCTCTCGATATTATCAATAATGGGTCTAGCCATTCAAGCCACGCTCCCATTTCTTTGAGTGTCCTCCGGGATACACTGGTCTAGATTTTCTTCTTCTCTTGCAGCTTATCTCTTACGGCCTCAACTACAATAACTGCATAAATGGGGGCTGTTAGGGGGTCCGTTTTTAACCGGAATTCCACTATTTTTGGTTTTCTGCTAGGCATAAGCATTGAGATTTTGAATTTTAGTTCTCTCACAACGTCCTCTTCTACATCAGTATATGCCAGTATGATGCTCTCTGGCTTATGACCCTTTATTAAGTCGATTATCACTGCTGAAGTTGGCTTATAATTTACGTTAATTTGCTTTTTACGTAACACATCAATGAACATGTGAGCTACTGGCTTCATAGTTGGAGTATAGGCTATAGTAATAGCTTGTACCTTACTAGCTAGCTCTGCAAGCTCGTTTATGAGATTACTATATTTCTTCAACAAGTCATCTAGGATTGGGGTATAGTTATCTATCTCCCCCCTTAGCCTTTGTAGTCTCTTATCCGAGAAAGCATGCCTTCTTGCTAACTGGTAGGCCATACTTGCTGCAAGGAAAAGCTGGTACAAGCTAGGCCTTGTACTAGGTATTTCAACGTATGTTGTTCCTTCAGCAAACCTTGCTGACACCATGGGTGGTAGTGGCGGTGATACTATGAGAAGCTCTGTATCCATGAGTTTTGAGGCATCAGCTAATCTCGCAATAATGTTTTCGCCACCCTCTTCAGAAAAAACTACCAGCGTTGGTTTGGCGTCTTCAATGGTATATGCAAGAATATGGTATAATATACTTTCAGCACTTACCTTCTCTATTCTAATCTGTGGCGCAATTACTCTTGTAAACCAGTAAAATACCTCAGATGACGCTGCAGCATAGCCATCCCCTATATGTGCTGTAATTACGTGATCCCTATTACCTAGTAAATCAGCTATTTTGCTTGCTTCCTTGGCACTCCATTTTTCCGCATCAGCAACTGTACTTTCAAGACCTTGTACTAGAGGAGAGCTGCTTCTAACGAGCGACAACAACTACACGACCCTTTCTCGGGCTCAGCTGGTAATTTGGGTATTAGTTTATATATGATATTCTTTGCTTTCTCGACATTCTCAGCCATTATCCTTGTAACTTCTTCTGCTGTAACGGGACGATCAGCCCATACATCGTAGTCTGTTACTAGTGCAAGCGTAGCATAACACATTTGTGCCTCACATGCTAGATTAATTTCGGGAACCAGTGTCATACCTATTATGTCTGCCTTAAATACTTCTTTCCATATCTTGCTCTCCGCTCTCGTAGAGAACCGTGGACCTTCTATGCAAATGTAGGTTCCTCGAGGATGGATCGTGTAGCCTAGCTCTTCTCCAGTTTGAATAATTAGTTTACGTAAATGCTCACAGAACGGGTCCGCCATACTTATATGTGCGACAACTGGACCATCAAAAAAGGTATATTCTCTACGCTTAGTCATATCTATAAACTGATCCGGGACGACAAGGTCACCTGGTTTATAGTCTTCACGAAGACTACCTACAGCTGATACTGCAATTACCCATTTTGCCCCTAGCATTTTGAGGGCCCAAATGTTTGCACGATAATTTACCTTATGGGGAGGTATATGGTGTCCCTTGCCGTGACGCGGCAGGAATGCAATCATTCTTCCATGTACTTTACCAACAATTATTGGTGAACTTGGTTCACCATATGGTGTATACACTTTGATTTCCTTTGGTTCCTCTACCATGCCTGGTTCATAAAGGCCGCTACCACCTATGATTGCCACTTCTACTTTCACTTTGGGACTTACAGGGAAATCCGGGCTGAACTTGTATTCCACCAAGCCTGCTACCCCAAAGAAGACATGTAAAGTGTTAGTTAAAAGTGATAGTCCTCAAATTCTCCAAGGCTTATATGCAATAATACCTTGCAGTTTGTCTCTAAAATGAATTCCGACAAAACCTTTTCCACGCAATTTATCAGCAACTGATTTAACTATGTTTATGCCACGTCGCTTGCCAGGCATTCCCGTGTAATGGTAGAGTATCCCACCACGCTTAAGGACGCGAAATAGTTCGGCGTAGAATTCGCTTGAGTACAACTCGGGTGCTAGGCTAAATCTCGGAGGATCATGTATTATTCTATCAAAAACTTCATCCTTAAACCATGTGATTACTTCAATAATGTCTCCGCGGACAATATAGATATTTTTACTCGTTAATCCACGACTCCAGGGATTATGTTGCGCAACCCATAGAATCTTGTCATCAACCTCGACTGTAACAACAAGTTGTGCACGTCTAGCTGCCGCTATAGCTGTGTACCCAAGCCCCATACATGTATCCAGGACCTTACATTTCCTACAAATACGTAGTGCCTTTACCTTTAGTAAGGCGTCTGTATAAGGGTCAATGTCTTCTATTCTATGCATGTGTATGCCGTCTATTTCAACCGTTGGCGGCTTACCTTGCCCAATAGATTTAAGCTTGACATAGTTTTGATCCCATAAGGCGACTTGGTAAGGGCTATCCGGCATTAACCTATAGACTGCACTTTCCTTTATCTTCATGCTTAGCTGAATGCAATACTCCTTATTATCTACGATAAAACAGATGCTGTCTCCTATACAAGTATATCTTGCACGGCGGGTTCCAAGTTCTATTAACACTTCTCCCCTTTTTTGTCCACGCCTACAACTAGTTATAGCATTGAGTATTTCATGGCCAGCAGCCACTGGGCCAATGTACTGGTAAGCATAGATTTCTATACCCTTTCGCATCTTATACTAACTCCTGGATGTACAAAATACTCTAGATGGATTAATAATGGTAATGGCTTGAATGATGAAAATCCTACACCGAAGCCTTAGATCCATGTGGTTGGAGGTTTCGTCTGACAATACCTTTAGCAAAAATGATAGCTGCAACGATATGCTTGCATAGCTTTCTACGAAGAGAAAAGTAGGGGCATGTACAAGCTTGTTTACGCAGCGTTATTGTCACACGATACACTTCTCCACTATCACCCTTAACCATCGCAATAAACCCATCCCCATAAGGTCTAACATAGAGGACACGACCTTGACTAACCATTCTCACTGCTTTCATAAGTATTGCCCTCTTTACATGATTAAGTATTTTACCATGCAGATCCACGATATACTGTGCAATATACTGTGAAACCATTACTGCCCCTTTAAAGCATATTATGCATGAAGAAGTCTGCGTGAGTAGATCGAAACTAAACCACTAAAACCTAGAACTTAAGTTTAAGCTACTTAACGTAGCATGAGCGCGTGTAAGGGGATAGCATTGTAGGATAGTGCTGTACTAGTATGAGGGGTGGACTGTGACCTTCCAAAGAACATGGTCTTTAATAGATATTATATATGGCTACTTGGAAATACTTAGGCCTCATAATCTAGTTGTAACTATCTTTACAACGTATATTGGTTATTTACTTGTTGCCAGTGCTATTGGACTTCCATTTATACCACCAGACACTAGTTTTCTTCTCTCAGCAACAATAGTAGTGCTTATAGCAGCTGCTGGATACGTCATAAACGATTACTATGACGTAGAAATTGATGCAATCGACAAGCCCTGGCGACCCATACCCTCCGGTCGAGTCAAACGAGAACATGCCAAGATACTGTCATTAATACTATTTGGTTTAGGCTGCACTCTAGGATTCATCATTGGCCCCCTATCTGGCATATATGCATCTCTTGCCGCTATACTCCTTTACGAGTACTCTAGATGGATAAAGCGTAGTGGCCTTCTAGGAAACATTGTTGTCGCATTTAATAGTGCTTCCTCAATTCTATATGGCGGCATAGTACCATGCGAACTTTATGGACCATTGACAATTCTCACACCAGTTTTCATACCATTCATTTATGCTTTCCTCTTAGTGCTTGCTAGAGAGATAATTAAGGGGATCGAAGATTATCATGGTGACTCTGTTGGGGGAGTACGTACCTTAGCTGTTCTGTGGGGTCCACGCAAAGCATCTTATTTTGCTTCATTACTCTTAACAGGGGTTGTGGTTATTAGCCCTATACCCTTCATAATGGGCTGGTACGGCCTCTGCTACATTGTTCTAGCTGCTATTGTTGATATCTTAGCGATATTGTCAACACTGCTTCTGACGCGAAGTGATGATGTTGTCAGGGTCGCACAAATACCGAGAAGACTGCTTAAGTTCGCATTCTTTTTCGGCGCACTAGCCTTCATTATCGGTGTCTTCTGTTAGTAAAGCTTAGCTGGCTCAACAATTCTGTAAGTTATTCTTTACACAGTGGCGCCTCACCAACCTTTCTTCTATGCCACAAACATTAGCGAGTCTTGCAGTTACCATGGACACTGCTCTTCTAAGCCTGTCCAGCTTAGATTTAGTCAACGTAATATAGGCGTTAAGGACCCCAACTATATCATTAATTTTTTCTTCAAGTAGTTTTTTACCACCGTAATGTACTGGTATGTCTATCCGCTCTGTCCCCATGATAGTAACATAATATACTCCCCTATATTTTGTCGGCTTTACACACACGTACTTGAAACCCACATTCTCAAACGCAGCAACAACCTTCTCCACAGTACTCCAACCACAAGCATATAATGTAAGTATTAATGGTTGAACAGACAACCATACAAATCTCTCGCTACCTACCATTCTTAGTGCTTCAAGCAACTCCCCTAATGCTATTCTGCGATGCCACCGTGCTACTAGTCCACCATGTTTCTTATCGCCTGGGAGAGGAGCCGCAAAGAGACCTATTCTCCCACTACAACTGCTTGCTGATACTAAACACTCAATAGTATTGAGTGCAGCCACAACATCCAGGATATCAGGGTCTATAAGGCCTCTACTTATATCCCCTTCAAGTCTCGAAAGAAATTTTCTTCTTAACCTATTCCAAGCGTTAACGTCACAATAGTCACTCAATTCTCTCCCCACAAGTATACAGTGCGCCTAGCACAAATGCAAGTGTTAAGTAGTTGGAAGACCTAGTTGGGTCGAAACCCACTACTAATACGTCACTAAATCCACGCATAAGCCACATTACTGGTCTACGGTTAACCCGGATTAGAGGAAATAGTAGTCTCGACCGTGGGCCAATAAGTTTCGTATACCTATCAATACATCCTATAAAACCCTGCTTACCCACAACACCTGCCGGAAAAAGTGGATTTGTAGCTTCAATAACACCGCAGAATCCAGGTTCTGCAATTACATCTAGACCCTCATAACCAATAAGAACAGCTATAGCGTCACTGCCACTCTTTTTCGCTGAATCAAGCACCTCGTCGAGTTCAAGGCCTTTGACTTGCAAGCCAAGCCCAGTAAGCAGCGATGCAACATGAGTTGGACCCGCAAATCTACATTCTATTTTACCAAGACGGGCCCCGCTTGCCCATGCGGGGCCAACTGTTCTCCAATCTGATATGCCACAGCTTCTACAAATGAGCGAACCCACTCCAACCACTACATCTATAACCGTGCCAGCATGCTCGGCTGTCACAATAAATGGTGTATCAACGAGTATACAACTACATTCAACACCCTTAGAGTACATGGCAAGCGCTTTAACAGGGTCACGAAGCACATCCTCAATCATAACTAACTCACTGTTCTCCTCGATCTTAACCATCTTAACCACCTATAT
Source organism: Pyrodictiaceae archaeon (assembly GCA_027046105.1). The sequence continues at coordinate 6,322 of JALTZQ010000117.1, read as the reverse complement.
AGTACGGAGGCCTCAGCAGCCTGGTTATCCATCATAATTCTAGGTGTTCAGCCCTTACACTGCTCCTCATAGGCCACCAAGCGAAAATGTAGGTCTACGGAGAGGGGTTGATATAGGGTGTAACCACTACCTTGATCAAGCGTTGGCCTAAGCGGAGGGAATTATTATGCTATTATGTTCTCTGGCGTACATTCAATAACAGAGAATTCAACATAGGTGAGGCTGCGGAAATACTCGCTCCCCTACTCGGCAGCAAAAGGCTCGCAATACGACTGGTGAAGAGACTAGTAAAACAAGGTTTCCTAGAGAGGATTCAACCTTTAGTCTACCGTGCTAGAGAGTTGACAGTGGTTTTTGACGAGGCTGCAGCTGTTTACTTTGCTAGTAGGCTCAGAAGGAGAGGTATAAATGCTAAAGCCGTGAAAGGACGCTTGTACGTTGCCGAGTGTTTAGAGGAGCTTAAATCAGTACCTATTATTGAAGTTCATTGCTCTTCTTCTTCATAAATTTCAACAACTACTCTCGCTTTTACTCTATCCTTTGAGAATGGGGGAGGAGTTTCTCCAAGATCAACGGCAAAGACGACAGTGTTGCCAAGGCTGTCTTTGAATCTTACTTCAGCGATGTATCTCCTTTTCATACCTTCTTCAAAGGCTTTCATTACGGCCTCGTAGATTCTTGAGAGAGCCATTTGCAATGATATGGGGCTGGCAAGGTCTTCAGGTCTTAGTTGTATTGCTTGTAGTCCTGATAAAACTTGACCTACTTTTGCCTCTCCTTCAAACATCGCTAGTTTCTTTATTTCCTGGTCTTCACTCATAATCTGGCACCAGCTATTTTATCACAACGATATAACCCTTAAAATAGTCTGTCTAGATGTTTTCGTTCTAGGCAAGGTAGGAGGAGGAAGGGGGTATCATTGAAGGTCTATCTTGTAGACCATATCACTGGTGCGTATGCTTTAAATGAGAAAAAGGACATTGTAGCATATGAGCATGGACCTAAAAATCTCGATGACATGGTTGAAGAAGCACTTAAAGTTGAAAGGGGAGAACCGACAGCAGCACTATTAAGACTCCTAGATAAGCTTAAACAAATGCAAATTGAAAAGGCCATAGTGGAACACACAGAGATAGCAAAGCACTTATCTGCAAGAGGCTTTGATACAGCTGTTGAGCCTGCTAACGAAATAGCTAGACATTTCCGTGCAAATGTTATCCAGATAGCTATAAGTACTGGTTTTGTAGGCAGTGAAGAAGAATACAATAAATTGTTACATGAGCTAACGCTTGAGATGACACGTAGAAAGTTAAGGAGAGTAGCACAGAAACGTGACCTCCTCGCTGCACAAGCTATTAGGGCTATCGATGACATAGACAAGACTACCAACTTGTTCTCGGCTAGGCTTAGGGAATGGTATAGCTTACACTTCCCAGAACTTGATGATCTTGTGAGGGAACATGAAGACTATGTTAAGATTGTAGCGGAGCTTGGCCACCGCGAAAACGTAACTGTTGAGAACCTGGTAAAGCTGGGGTTCAGTGAGGAGAAAGCACAGAAAATCGCCGAAGCTGCAAAGAAGAGTATGGGGGCAGATTATCCAGATTTCGACATAAAACCTATGCAGAGACTGGCAAGAATAACACTAGAGCTTTTCCAGCTTCGTAGAGACCTTGCAGACTACATAGCACACGTCATGAAGGAAGTTGCACCAAACGTAACCGCGCTTGTAGGTCCACTACTTGGAGCTAGACTCATAAGTCTTGCTGGGAGCCTCGAGGAATTAGCATTTCTGCCTGCAAGTACAATCCAGGTACTGGGTGCTGAGAAGGCACTCTTCCGCGCACTTAGAACGGGTGGTAAACCACCAAAACATGGCGTTATCTTCCAGTACCCAGATATACATCGCTCACCAAGGTGGCAGAGAGGGAAGATAGCACGTGCATTAGCTGCTAAGCTAGCTATTGCGGCAAAGGTCGACTACTTCACTGGCCGTTTTATAGGCGACAAGCTAAGGGAAGCTCTAAGGAAGAGAATCGAGGAGATAAAGAGACTATATGCTAAGCCACCAAAGAGGAAAAAGGAGGTTAAACCAGTGCCGCCAAGGCCTGCACGTGAGCGTAGACGTAGGGGTAAACGGAGGAAGGGTAAGAAGTAGGCTTGGCTCGTAGGTCAAGTAGTGAAAACAACTATACCCGTCCCCTTAGGGAACTGCTCTCCTGGTAGAGGTGGAACCGGTTGAGCGAGGTAGTCAAGATATACGAGCATGATAAGTACAAGGGCGTATATATCGTCGAACTAGACGATGGAAGCACTAGAATAGCAACACGTAACCTTGCACCTGGGAAACGTGTATATGGGGAAAGGCTATTCCGATGGGGCGACATCGAGTATCGCGAATGGAACCCTTATCGTAGCAAACTTGCAGCTGCATTACTTAAAGGCCTTGAGGAATTACCGGTTAAAGAAGGCAATAGGGTTCTATATCTAGGTGCAGCTACTGGCACAACAGCTAGTCACGTTTCCGACTTAGTAGGTCTTAGAGGGAGAGTGTTTGCCCTCGATGTCGCGCCAAGAGTGATGCGCGAGCTCATCGTTGTATGTGAAACGAGACCAAACATGTACCCCTTGTTAGCTGATGCACGTAAGCCTTATGAATATAGGCATCTCGTAGAAGCCGTGGATGGCATATACGCCGATGTAGCGCAACCAGAACAAGCAGAGCTTGTCGCAGACAATGCTGACTTCTTCCTCAAAGAAGGAGGATGGTTACTCCTAGCAATAAAGGCAAGGAGTATTGATGTTACGCGTGAACCGAGCGAGGTTTTCAAGAGAGAAATAGATACTCTCAAGCAACGTGGTTTCGAAATAGTAGATATGGTTCACTTAGAGCCCTTCGATAGAGACCATGCAATGGTATATGCAAGGTATAAGCCACAGAAATAATAAGACAAAACCTTAAATCTTAGAAGTTTTTACGTAAGCCCATACCACCTACATGGAGTTAGAAATACGGTTTAAAGGTAAGGGGATAAAGCACTTGTCCTTAAATACATTAGATAAAACTTTTCAGCGAATATATCAAAAAGTTGTACGCGATAAAGTATTCTTTGAAAGCATTATTCCTTCTGAGTATAAGCCTCTTTCACAACTGCTAGAAGAGACAACCCCCTTCGTTAGATTGTATTCAGGTGACAAACATTATTTTGAGAAGACGGAGTTAGAGCTCCTTGCAAACATTCTTCCATGGTATACCCACCGTCTAGTACATTTACCATGGGTTTTCGCATATAGAAGAACTGCTTGGGGTGGACGCTTTTACGTTCATGGAACCGGAGGTATCGTTTCATGGACACGTAGAGCCCTAGGATACATACTCAATGGGAGTCTCGCTATCGAACGAGAGAGCCTAAATGTTGATGAAATGAAAAAGTTATTAACCTTATTTAAAAGCCTTATAATAGTCACAGTAGAAGCTGGTATAGGGGTAGCCGCAGGAGAAGAATATGCCCGCGAAGAGTCAAGACATTACTAGGATAAGTGAGACTACAATAAGTACTCTAACCGCAAGAGGCTACCACACACACGTTGTCTCGTACCCCGAAGACCACAGGAGAAGAAGTATCGACTTACTTGCATATAGGCATGATGGTAAAAGCCTCTTCCTCAAAATAGCTGTAGATTTGGATGATATACCTATACATGAGATAAGGGAATTGAGGCGAGCAGGCGCTGTACTAGGGGCTAAACCCTTACTCATAGCTAAAACAGAAAAAGGTGAAGAGTTAGAAGATATGGTATTGTATGAGAGATCAGGTGTATACGCTGTAAATAATGAGGGATTAACCTTAGCACTTGAAGATCAATTATACGTCGTGCGCAGACAAGGCTCCTACTATATGCGTGTGGATGGAAAGAAATTACGTGAAACGAGAGAGATGAAAGGTTACAGCTTAGGTGATCTAGCAGCCATATTAGGTGTTAGCAGGAGAAGTGTATACATGTACGAGAAGGGCATCATTGATATTAGCCTTGAGAGGGCTCTTCGTCTTCTTGATGTCTTAGGCGAAGAAGTATTTAAGCCTATACCAGTGATGAATACTGATGATTACCCATCGCAGGAGGAAGGATCACCAAGATCTAGGGCCGATAATGCAGATGAAAGAGGCATTATACAAACCATTATAAGTAGTGGTGGAAGAGCTGCGCATATGAGGTATACCGCCGCTGACATTGCTGCCAGGATAGAGGACAAGAATTATATCATCGTAGTTGACCATGGCAAACGAGACCCATTAGTTAATAGGAGTAGTGATGCTGTAAAGATAAGCGTTGCTGCAGAGGCTGAAGCAGTGGCTGTTACACGTAATCCAGAAGCACGTAACAACCTCGAGAGTATGGGGTTCAGCATTTATTCTACTGGTAGAGAACTCGCATTAGAACTACTGCGCCAATCTAGAAAATAGTGAGACATACCCAATGGTATATTTGGGCCCCATGTATGGATTACATGCATCTGCTTTTACCAGATTAAATATGGAGATACGAGAGCACTAGTATTTTCTAGTAGAGGAGACACTATCTCAAACTCCACTAACGGTCAAGTGTTGTGGGGGGAGCCATGGCTATAAGATTGAAGGATCGATGGTATGTTAGAGATGTTCTAGAGAAGGCTAGTATTGGAGAAAAGTATGTTGTCGCTGGATGGGTTGATGCACTTCGTGTACATGGTGGTATAGTATTTGTTATCCTGCGTGACCGTAGTGGTAGAATGCAGCTTGTTGTCAAGAAGAACTTGTCACGTGAAGCATGGGAGATTGCACGTGATCTAAGTCTAGAAAGTGTTATAGCTGCTAAAGGGGTACTTGTTGAAAGTAAAGCTGCGTTAGGCGGTAGAGAACTGCAAGTAGAAGAACTTATTGTCATAAATCCTGCCGATCCAATACCGATAGATATTCACGAACCTGAGAAGACTGTTCTGGCTAAGAGGCTTGATTGGAGATTCCTCGATTTACGTAATCCACGCAACCAACTAATATTCCTGGTTGAGGCCGAGATGGCGAAAGCTGCACGTGAGTGGTTTATGGAGCATGGATTTGTTGAGATATTTACCTCGAAGATTGTTGGGTCTGCTACAGAGGGTGGAGCAGAAGTTTTTAGCATAGTATACTTCGATAAACCAGCCTTCCTAGCCCAATCCCCCCAACTTTATAAGCAAATGGGTGTAATAGCTGGCTTTGAAAGGGTCTTTGAGATAGGGCCTGCATTTAGAGCAGAACCCCATCATACCACCAGGCATCTTACCGAATATACAAGTGTTGATTTTGAAATGGGCTTTATAGACAACTATGAGGATGTAATGTGGGTCGCTGAGAATGTTGTTAAGGCCATGATTAATGCAGCACTATCAAAATATGGCAGTTTGGTAAGAGAATATTTTCCTTCAGCGCTTGAAAAGGCGCCAAAGGATGTACCACGAATAACTATTCGTGAAGCGTACAATCTCTTAGAAAAAGCTGGATTAAAAGTAGAGTACGGTGAGGATTTATCAAGTGATGCAGAAAGGAGACTTGGTAGAATAGTGGAAGATGAGTACGGCTCACCAATGGTATTTGTCACTGAGTACCCATGGAAGGTAAGACCTTTCTACACCATGAAAAAACCCGATGAACCAGAATGGACTCTTAGCTTTGACCTATTGTTGCGTGGATTAGAAGTTGCAACGGGTGGTCAAAGGGAACATCGCTACGAAAGACTACTTGCACAAGTTCGTGAAAAAGGGCTAAACCCGGAGAACATGAGATGGTATCTCGACATGTTCCGTTTTGGTGCACCGCCACACGGCGGTAGTGGTATTGGTCTAGAGAGAGTGGTCATGCAAACCCTTGGTTTAGCCAACATTAGAGAAGCGAGGATGCTGCCAAGAGACCCCGAACGTCTAATACCATAACGATCCTACATGGAGTGCCAATAGGATTTGGGGGAAGGGGTCGGCCCCCAGCGCTACCACATCCCCCAGTATTCTCTAGCAGTACCTGGGGTTCGGATTCGTCTAGCCTCCGCAACCCCCTAAAGACATTCCCTATCCACTATTGGGTGTGCTCCGATTCCCGTTTGGTATATGGTATAGCTTATTTCTGGCTTATCGGTCTTCCCAGATGTAGAACTTGGGGATAAACGCTAATGAGGCATAGCATTGACTTCTCAGCTAGGCCTCTAATAGTGTTTTGGGAGGCTACACGTGCCTGCATGCTCAAGTGTATCCATTGTAGGGCCGAGGCTATTCTAAAACCGTTACCTGGTGAACTAAGTACGGAGGAAG
>JALTZQ010000116.1 GCA_027046105.1 Pyrodictiaceae archaeon | reverse complement strand
AGCTATCGTCCTGGTCAGCGTGAGCTTTCAGAAAAAATTGCTAAGGCAGTAAAGGATAGAATCGTAATAGCGGTACAGGCACCAACAGGATATGGTAAGACAGTAGCTGTAATACAAGGCTTAGTAGACTCCATAGATAGCGATGACAAGGTGTTATATGTTGTAAGGACACGAAATGAAATACAGCCAGTTGTACGCGAGCTAAGCAAATTTAAAGCAAGCTACACGCTCTTGTATAGTGCAAGAAAAATGTGTCCCTTTTTACGTGGAGAAGAAGATGAAGATACAGATGTTGAAGACTTTTGGGAAAATTGCCGTCTTGCTCGATTAAATGGGGCATGTAGCTACTATGCAAACCTAGAGGAGGCAGACAACGAGTTACTTGACACCATACTAGATGAGGCGCATGAAAATCCTTATCTCGCAGTAAAATTATTGGCAGCGCATAACCTCTGCCCCTTTTTCGCGTTCAAGCAAAGAATACCCCGCGTACACTTCATTGTAGCAACATACCCCTATTTGTTCAACCCAGATATCTTTAAAAGTGTGTTTGAGCCTAAGGACTACAATGACTTCGTAGTAGTTGTTGATGAGGCACATAGCCTTCTCGAGGCACACTCTTTACTCGAAAAGAAACTAGGACTTAAAACAATAAGAAGTATTGTGAAAGAAATAGAACGACATGTAGGTAAAGACACAACAGCATATCAAGCCGTAAAGAAACTGTATGAATATATAAAGGGGTTAAGACCTACACAGCAACTGACAAGAATTGACAAGAAACGGGTCCTAGAGATCATAGGTGATCCTCAAGACTGGGAAGATATAAGCATGGAAATAAGAATGAACATCATAAGAGAGAAACTAGATATAGCTAGGAACTCCATTGACATAAGAGTCTACACAACTAAGCTAGCCGCTTTCGCAACTCTAGCGGTACAAGAGAATGTAAATATCTATGTACTTAGAAGCAATGGTGACCTTGAGCTTAGAGCATCACCGATAGACCCATGTGTAGTTGTGGAGGAACCCTTAAACAGGGCAAAATCAGTAGTTCTTCTAAGCGGTACAATGCCTCCAGTGCAATACTTGCGAGACATCCTCTGTCTGAATAGACAAATCCAGGTATATGATGTTGAACTATTGCATGGGGTAAAACCGTACTGGGGAAGCTATGTAGTAATAGTAGTTTCGGAGCTAACATCAAAATACACTGAAAGAAGCATGGAGATGTACAATCGCTATGCGGAATATATTGCCACCGTATTAGATAAGGTTAATAGACCCTGCTTGATAGTTTATCCAAGCTACGAATTTATGAAAAAAGTTGTAGGCATATTGCAGGAAAGAACTCAGTGTAAACTTGCCATAGAAGACAAGGACACGAAGATAACCGATCTAGTAGAAGCTATTGAACCTAACAAATGTATTGCGATTAATGCTGTAGCGTCTGGAAAGCTAGTAGAAGGTGTAGAATTCACACGTCATGGTAAAAGTATGATTAAGTCAGTATTTGTTGCTGGTTTACCATATCCTCAGCCAGACTTAATGCTTAGAGACTACATGCAAGCAATAGCAAAACGGCTAGGAAGAAACATCGAGAACGACCTATACACGATAATGGCAGTAATAAGAGTCAGACAAGCTATAGGCCGAAGCATACGTGACCCTCAAGATCGTGCAATGATAATACTGGGCGATCGCCGTTTCCTTGCACGTAACGTAAGGGAGGTTATTCGGCTAAAATACCACTACGTAGTATTCAATATAAATGATTTCATCTCCGTTGTCGAGAAAACTATAAGCCAATTGGAGTTAATGTAATAGTTGTTAAGAACTATTGAAGCTAGAGATTGGGATGTAAGGGTTTGCGGCCGGGAGTGACCCGACCCCTGCCCATCTAGCCCCGTGACACGGGGTCGAGTAGCAGGGGGCCGGGGCTCATGATGCAACGAATAGACTGTGTTGGGTAAAAACACTTGTGGTTCGGTCACATACTTAGGGCTTACTGATGCTGTTTATTTATTGTTAATGTATCGTTACAGGAGGGTTGTTGGCTTGGATTACCATTAGTGAAAAATACTAAAAGGACATATTGTAAGGTAAACGCTGATAATCATGTGTCCTTTGCGTTTGGACAGAGCATGAGAACAATCACTAATATAACTTAGGCCCTTAGGCCCTCTATTAACATATCTTAGCTAGACAGTTATGACTAGGATAAGCTTCCTACTAATACCTGGTCCTCAAACTCTCTGATGAGGTATGGGGAGAGTATCTAGTGGACGAGATTTGTTTTGAGACGGTCATCGACCTTGATATGTCTATGTACCCTAGCTTTCTCTCATCTCTATATGCTTACATTGAAAGGAATCATTGGATTAAAGTTGTTGGCTATGGTAAGGGCCACGAAATATACATGTACAAAGGCAAGATTTGTTGTAAAGGCCCTGGATGCAGTGCTGAATTACTAAACTTTATAGCTGGAACATGGTGTGGCCTTGGATGTAAACCTTCTAATACTAGAGTGATTGCTCAAGGACTATTTGCCGGTATGGAGGGACTAGTCATTTCAGCATCTAGGCATGACCGTTATCTCATAGCTATTGCAGCTTTTTTATCACGAAGAACGAGCTATTTGTCAAATGTAATAAGGTGGGTTCGTACGCTCTTCTCCAACAATACTGTTAACCCTGCCACGGGCTTCATAAACTTACATGAGCTCCTCAGAAAACTTGGTATCTTCACCAGTTACCAGGTTAAACAACTAGCCGAGGTTGTATACGGGCTTGTTGACATATTGACTACCGAGGAGGATCCATGGAAGCTTCGCCGCCACCTTCTAGAGATGAAATATATTGGTCCCAAGATAGCTGATGCTACCTTATTGTTCGGCGGCTATACCAGCATGGTTGCGCCAGCAGACACCCATCTCGAGAAGACAGCAAGGTATCTAGGCCTTAGTTTAAGGAGACCCAGTAAAGAGTATTGTATGAAAACAGTAAACTGTCTTTCTTGCCCAATAGGTGATCAATGTCTTTCTGGTTACTTTGTTAAACGCTTTGGCCATTTAGCTGGCTGGATACAAACGGCAAGTTATGTCTACTGGAGCCTTAAAGGAGATCTTGGCATGCTGACAAAGCTTCTTGCAAAATATTTTTCCATGGAATGGCGCCGAGCTAGAGACTAACCACGATGGTGCAGTGGTGTATTATATCATTTCTGGTGGTATTTGGCCAGGTTTGTAAGCCTTATTAGGCTTAAGGTTTCTAAGCCTAAGCATATACTCAACATGTGGATAACTTATTACGTATTCTGGATCAATG
>JALTZQ010000115.1 GCA_027046105.1 Pyrodictiaceae archaeon | reverse complement strand
GTGTTGGTGAGGGGCTTGGTGTTGGGGTCGGTGTTGGGCTTGGTGCCGCCGGCTGCTGAGCCATCATTAGAGCTGCAGCCACTACCACAATCACGATCACTATTGCTATGCCTATGTATAGGCCCTTGCCTGCCACAAAGCCTCACCTCAAACTTACAGATTCTCCAGCTAACCGATTGGACCCACCTAATTGGGGCTCTATAAATTGTTTATCCAGGGCTTAATCGTAGAAGGGAAGGGATATGAGTTATAGGCTCTAGAGGCTAAAGGGGTATGTGGCCAAGACATTGCCGGATCCTTGAGAGGCGAGTGAGGGTTGACTCGCCAACTAACAGTCTATGCTAAGTGGGGGCAAGGGGTCCTCGAGTTGATAGTGCGTGGTGAAACCCTGGTAGTGAGAGGAGCTAATGCTGAGCTAGTATTTGAGCCGAGAAGTATACTTGTTGAGGCAGAGTATGTCTCAAAAAGAGACTTAGCAGATGGTAAACGGAAGAGGCTCTACATCGACTTTGCTAGTGAGTTTAAGCCTCTTGAACCTAGACGTATTGACATTGTTGGTACAAGGATGATAGGGCTCTTTGAAATACGTGTTACAGACCTAGACTTCGACCGGTTCCTGACAGTGATAACTCCAGGAAGCTTCCTCTACACCTACATAGTGCTCTCCACAAAGACGCTCATGGTGGAAACTAGTGCTAAGAGGAAGATCTTCTACGAAGAGGAGCCATTCACCAAGCTAGTAATACACATAATGTAGTCGTTGTACCTGGACCCAGAGTCTAGACTCCCCAGCAACACGGGAGATGTAGGCTTGCTGGAGGCCTGGTTGGCTCGGCACGGCTCTTCCATCAACATCGCCCAATGGGGGTGTGCTAAGGGGCTCTGGTCGTCGCAGGCGCTCCTCACAGCCTCGGGGAATAAGTTTGTGTGCATGGCAGGCTATTTATTTAACACCCTATTACCCCTTGGTACCGTGGTAGCGTTATAGCGTGATAGTGTGTTTTTGGGTGTAGGTGCAGGTGTTGAGAGGGCTTACTGGCCTCGTGGTTTTGTCTTTCGCTTTCTTCTCATCAATGATTGGGATGGCGTCCATTATTGCTAGATTCACGCGTGAACTTGGGCTTAGTGCTAGTGGCGTCGGCTTCATCTTCTCTATAGCACCATTAGTTGCTGCTAGTCTCCGTCTACCCATTGGCATCCTAGCAGACCGATACGGCGTACGAGTATTCCTTGTTGCAGGTGGGTTTGCAGCTGCTGGTGCTGGTTTCACAGCAGCTCTAATGGCTAGTGTTGAAGGTATCATCGTTGCCCGCATAATGCAGGGCATTGCACTAGCACTCTTCATAACACCTTCAATTGTCGCCTCCTTTCAGCTCCCCGATGCCAAGCCCTCCACTGCTGTAGCATATAGGTCTGCATCAGTATCCCTTGCCGCGACCGTTTCCCCCGTTGTAGCGGGGCTACTAGTAGACCACCTAGGTTATGCCACAGCCTTCGGCTATGCAGGTTTTGCAGGTCTCACCGCAACATTTATCGCCTTAATGCTGCCGCTTCGCGAGAACACTACAAGGGCGAGAAGAAGCCTCAAGGGAAGCCACGTTATTGTGGTACGTGAGGCACGTAAGGTTACACCATTCTTCGCCATGGCCTTAATGGACGGTATGGTGTTCTTTACATACCAGTCACTTATCCAAAGCCATCTCCGCGATATGGGTTATCCAGCCACGGTTTACGGTATTGCAGGGCTTGTCAACGGTATAGCAGGTGCCATCGCGAGAGCCTCTACAGCAAGGCTTATGCACGTTATGGGGGCAGGAAGGCTTCTCATGACAGGCTTTATTATAGAGGCGCTTGCCACGGGGCTTCTCACAAGGCTTTATACGCCTCCAGGCCTCTACCTTGTCGCAGCCCTCTACGGGGTAGGACTTGGCCTCATAGTTCCTAGCGAGCAAGTACTTCTAGTGGATAACGTTGACCCACGGGTTAGGAACACCGTTGTAAGCTTCTACTCGATATCCTTTGACCTAGGAGGGTTCATAGGCCCTAATGTCTACGGCTTTATAGCTGAAGTCGGGGATTATACGAGGAGCTACACACTAATGCCACTACCATCAATAACAGCGGCAATCATAGTACTCTTCTACTGTGGTAGAACAGGGGCTTGTAAGAGAAAGTATTAGACCCTATACGCTATGGTCTCAGCTTCACCACCCTCATAGACTAACCGGACTGTAGCAGAAGAAGCCGAACCTACGGGACACTCCACAACCGCTATGGTATAGGGTGGTATCCTCGTAGGCAAGGAGTTCCAAGCACCATCAACATATACCGTACACTCCACAAGCGTGTCATTAACATAAACTCCGAGAAGTTCCACCGGGTACTCTCCCGTGGCAGCAAAAACCCTCACAACACCGTTACCTGCATCTATATAGGATGCTGCCACGGCCAGCGCTTGTTTCATGACGAGCTCTGTCTCTATGAGTTCACGCGATATCCTTTGATACTCCACATCAATAGCGCTAATAGCATATATTAAGACCATAGAGCCTGCCACGAGCACTATGAGGGCTAGTAGTAGTGCTGAAACATAGGGGCTTAAGCCACGTAGACCATAACGTCTCACTATGGATTCCCTCTACACTCTTTGTCGTCCTGAGCCTCCAGTGTAGAGGGGAATGCCCGGGTGGCTCCTCTTAATCCCCTGTGTCGTCTAGGATTGGAGGGCTAGGGATTCAGCTAAAAGGTGCTTTTACCGTTGAGGCCCTTATTGGCTGCTGCTGCTAGGCTGGTTTTGCACATGGCTGCAATGATGTTTTCACTCATTTCCGGCGTTATTCTCGCTAGAAGGCTTGACGCAGTAGAGTATGCTGTCTACCAGACGCTATCTAGGCGGTTAGAGGCCTATGCTAGTTTGCCAGCGAACATTGTAAGGTTTTGGGGCTACCGATACGTTGCCATGAGGGTAAAGGGTGCTTGGCACTCTTACGTTTTGTCCCTAACAGCCTCAGCCACCATAGGGATTCCTGTCGCAGCAACGATTACAGCCATGTATGATGGCGTTCTCGGCTCCCTATTACTGCTTGCAGGCCTCTATGGCTTCCTCCGTATCGCAACGCCCCGCCTAGTGTCCACCCTAGAAGCCATACGGCCAGTAAGGAGCGAGCTAATAGTACTCATCCAACGCGGTCTATCCACGGTACTAGTCGTCGTACTCGTCCTAGTACTGGGTACTGGTCTTTGGGGAGCACTAGTCTCAGCAATCATCGCAATGACTACTGCTATACTCACCACACTAGCATCATCAAAACACCTGCTCAAGGAGCCAATATGC
>JALTZQ010000114.1 GCA_027046105.1 Pyrodictiaceae archaeon | reverse complement strand
ATCTTACGGTAAATGGTTTTAGCAGCCTCTATAGCCGCAACAACCCCTCTAAGATCATTCCTAACTAGGATTATGTCGCCTGCCTCCTTGGCTACATCCGTACCTCTCCCCATAGCAATACCAATATCTGCTTGAGCTAAGCTCGGTGCATCATTAATGCCATCACCAACCATTGCGACAACATGGCCTTTACGTTGTAGCTCCTTTATCTTCTCAGCCTTTTCCTCTGGACTAGCCTCTGCAATCACCTCATCAATGCCTAGGCTTCTGGCTACAGCTTCTGCAGTCCTCCTATTATCCCCAGTCAGCATTACTGTCCGCAACCCCATCTCATGAAGAGCCTTTACCACCTCTCTCGCATAGTCTCGAGGCTTATCAGCGACAGCTATCACGCCAACTAGCCTACCATCGACTGCTACGTAAACCACCGTTGCTCCCCGACCACGAAGCTCCTCGACAGTATCACTAACCTCCGCAACATTTACTTCAAATCCTTCCATCAATTTCTCGTTACCTACAGCCACAGTCCTACCATCAATAACAGCCACCACTCCCTGGCCTGGTATACTATCAAACATTTCCGGCTCCGGTAGCTGCAGCCGCTTAGACTTAGCCGCCTCAACTATGGCCCTTGCTATAGGGTGCTCACTTCTCTTCTCAGCAGCCGCGGCCAGCCTAAGAAGCTCATCCTCCTCCATTCCCTGCGGAACCACTGCTACAACCTCAGGCCTCCCCTTGGTCAACGTACCCGTCTTATCGAATACAACTGTTGTCAAACGCACAGCCTTCTCAACACACTCAATATTCCGCACAACCACTCCATACTCAGCTGCCCTACCAACACCAACAACAACTGCAAGTGGTGAAGCAAGGCCTAAAGCACAAGGACATGCTATGAGAAGCACTGAGGCAGCAAAGACCAGTGCCTGGCCTAGTGGTAACCCAGCAACTAGGTACCAGTAAGTGAACACTAAAACCGCTATAGCCATAACTATCCAGGCGAAGATCCCTGCTATCCTGTCTACAATGCGTTGGATAGGCGGTTTTGCCGTCTGGGCATGCCTAACAAGCCTAACTATCTGTGCCAAAACAGTGTCTTTGCCCACCCTCGTTACTTTCACTTTTAGGAACCCTGTTTCCAGCAAAGTACCAGCTATCACGGGATCCCCAGGCTTCTTTGCAACTGGGACGGGTTCTCCAGTAACCATGGATTCATCCACATAACCCTGGCCCTCAACAACTACACCATCGACTGGTATCCTTTCACCTGGCTTCACAACCACAGTATCGCCAACACGTATCTCTTCCAGTGGAACCTCTTCCTCAACCCCATCCCTCACTCGGCGAGCTCTTGGGGGCTGTAGCTCCAGGAGCTTACGCACTGCTTCACCCGTACGTTGCTTCATCCTCACCTCAACATATCTACCAAGAAGTATGAAGGAGATAATGAAAGCGGGTGCTTCAAAATATGTTGAACCATCCACAATCCCTAGCAGTACTGCTGTGCTAAACAAGTAGGCGGCACCAGTACCAAGAGCTACAAGTGTATCCATTCCCGCCGATCTATTCTTCAGGGCACGCCATGCACCAATGAAGAATCTACGTCCACCCACGGCTAACACTATTGTTGAGATAATGAAGCCGATCACGTCTACCAATTGTTGAGGTATACCAGTTAAGGGCTTGAACACGAAAACCATGAGGCCCAGAAATATTGAGAGAGGCAGGGAGACTATGAGGGCACGACGTAGCTCAATGACCTCCTTCTCGATAATCCTTTTCTCGAGATCCTCTAGCTCAGCCTCTTCAGCAGATACACCAGTAACCCTATAACCCATATCCTCAAGTACTTCACGTATCTTGTCAATACTCGTTACTAGCGGATTATAGACTACAGTAACCCTCCTCATAGTATGAGATGCATAAACCTCAACGACACCCGGTAGTCTCGATAACCCATCCTCAACGATAGCTTCGTCATCGGGTGAAGATAGGTTTTCTACACTGAATATTGCTTCCTCGCGGTAAGCATCGTAGCCTACATCTCTTATCGTCTTCACTATATCCTTAAGCCTTGTCGTCGAAGGGTCGTATTCCACGACAGCTTCTCCAGACGCGAAGTTAACTGATGCTCGTTTTACGCCAGGGAGTTTGCGGAGTGCCTTCTCTATCGTTACTGCGCAGGATGCACAGTGCATGCCTATTATCCTAAGCTTTTCATGTAGGGACCGTTGCTCCTCAACAGTTATCCTCATACGTTTCCTTGAAGCCATTCCCGGCGACCCTATCCTAGGAGGATGCTTTAACACGTGTTTATATACAGTCTACTGCTCGGTCATCGTGTATAAAGAGTGTTTAAAATCAGAAAAACGCTTGGATACCAAAATCTAATGTAAGATCCGGGTGAGCGGTGAAGTTATCTCCTTGAGAACTATGAGTAGATATAATGGTGCAGAAGGCTTGCAACACAATATACCAGAGTTAGGCACTATAAAATCACTTACAGTAGCTGCTGGCCTTATCGCCATAGTTATAGCAGTTACTAATCTCATACTTGGCTTCATTCTCATGCCCTTTATGGGTATTGGGTTTATACCACTAGTTCTTTCACTTATCAATTTCTGGGTATTCTGGAGATGCAAAAATATAAGTGATGCAATCGAGGCAGGACGTCTTGAAGAAGCTAGAGACATGACTCTAACTCCTATGGTGTTTGGCTTTATATTTTCATGGGTTATAGTTGGCATACTTTTATTAATTGCATACATGAAGTACGATAGTGCTATACGTGCAGCAGCGCAATGACCACTAGCTGTCCGTTCCACGGTCTTCTCTGTTTTCCTCGACATACTCGACTACTCTTGGTAGGAAAACGCCAGCCTTCTCCCTTACAACAAGTACCGCTATATCGTCGAGAGGTGTTGGCTGTAAGTTCACTATCACAAGTCTTGCTCCATGCTCTACTGCATGTGCTGGGATATAAGCTGCAGGATAAACAGTCAAACTAGAACCTACAACGAGTACTAGATCGGACTTCTCAGCTTCCCGGAAAGCATCTTCAAGAGCCTTTACAGGTAATGGTTCACCAAAGAAGACTGCATCTGGTTTAAGTAAGCCACCACACCTTGGACATTGGGGCGGATCGCTACCCTCCCTAATCATTGATACTGCATCATCTAAAGCTATTCTCTGGCCACAAGATAAGCATACTGCATAGCGTAGATTACCATGTAGCTCTATGACTCTACGCGAGCCTGCCGCCTGGTGCAAACCATCAATGTTTTGTGTTATCACTGCTTTGACTATCCCTATTTGCTCAAGCCTCGCTATAGCATAGTGTGCTGGATTAGGCTTGGCATCACGGTAACGCGCAAAGTACTCTATGAATAACCTCC
>JALTZQ010000113.1 GCA_027046105.1 Pyrodictiaceae archaeon | reverse complement strand
AGAGTATCTAAGTAGAGCTGATGAAGATCTCGCTAGGATTATTGAGAAGGAAGCTCTCGGTAAAGAATTGGGTGAAGTAGAGAGTCTCGTAACCGCGTTTTGTCGAAAATTCGGATTTGAATGGGAACCTATGGGAGATCATGGCCATATGAGGTATCAGCCACATGCAACACTTCTCATGGAAGCAGTATCTGAATATGCATGGAAACTGGCTCGTAGCATAGGAATACCCGTACTAAAGGTACGTGGAACAAATATGTTTGATCTTTCATATAGACCGGTCTATGAGCATGCTGAACTGTATGGTGACAGATTATACGAGCTATGGGCGGATAAGAAACATCTTGTACTGCGTTATGCAGCTTGTCATCAGCAGTTTTCGATGCTCAAAGACTATGTTCTTAGCTATCGTGATCTCCCGCTTGGAATGTTCGAGGTAGCGGATAGCTATCGGTTTGAGCAAAGTGGAGAAGTAAGTATATGTTTTCGTCTCAGAAAATTCCTTATGCCAGACCTACATGTATTAACCAAAGATATTGCTGAAGCAGTGGAAGTGTCAGCAAGGTTACAAGAAGTAATTCATAGAGAAGCAAGTAAGCTGGGAAGAAGGTATACAGCGGTGTATAATGTAACAGAGGATTTCTGGGAAACCTCCTTTGAAACAGTAGTTAAACTTGTGGCACGTGACAAAAGGCCAGCACTAATAGCACTTTACCCGGGTGGTAGATATTATTGGGTAGTTAATGTAGAGTACCACATTGTTGATGTAGCTGGTAGACCTAGAGAAATAGCAACATATCAGTTTGACATAGGTAATGCGAAAAGATTTGGAATAAAATATGTTGACGAAAGGGGTGAAGAGAAGCACCCGGTCATAATACATACAGCTCTCATAGGATCTGTAGAACGCTATATCTATATGGTCTTTGACACAGCGGCACAGCTAGAAAAGGAGGGAAAGACCCCATACATACCAACATGGCTAGCACCAATACAAGTTAGACTAATACCGCTTGACCCAGCACCGGGCTCGCATCATTTAGACTTTGTGGAGAAGGTAGCAGCAATGTTAGAAGAACATATGATTCGCGTTGACATAGATGATAGAAGGGAAAGCCTTGGCAAACGCATAAGAGATGCTGCACGTGAATGGATACCATATATTGGAGTCGTAGGTGATCGTGAAGTCGAGACTCAAACCATAAACGTAACGGTAAGAAGGACAAACGATCGTATAGCGCTTACGCCAGAAGAGCTTGTGACAAAACTCTTAGAGGAGCTGAAGGGTTATCCACGCGTCCAACAGACATTGCCGCAAAGGGTAAGCCAAAGGCCGACACTGGTGTATCTAGAGAGACCTGCTAAGCCTCAGTACCGCTGAAGACAGCTCATCTATCGCCCCAGGGGTTCATGCATCATCGGCTTATATATGGGGGATAGAGGTTCGTGTGTGGTATAGTTGGTATTGCAGGGAGAGGTGCCAATATAGTACCAAGACTCGTGTCTAGTCTTAAAAGACTAGAGTATAGAGGGTATGATAGTGCTGGATTTGCCATAGTAGAGTGTGATAGCGGCCGCTTACTAGTATTTAAGGATGCAGGCAAAATAGATGATGTAGTTGAAAGATATAATATAAAGTCATATTGTGGGATAAGCGGGATAGCGCATACAAGATGGGCTACACATGGTGCACCAAATAGGATTAATGCGCATCCACATACTGATTGTACTGGTACTATAGCTGTTGTACACAATGGCATAATAAAGAATTATGCTGAACTGCGTCGTGAACTAGAGGCGTTAGGACATACATTTCACAGTGAGACTGATACAGAAGTTATTCCACATTTGCTGGAAGAACTTGTCGTAAAGAAAAAGCATAGTCTTCTTGAAGCATTACGTGTTCTAGTCACGCGTCTAGAAGGGTCATACGCGGTTGTTATACTATACACTAAAGAGCCTAACCGGATATACTTCATTAAGAATATTAGCCCATTAGTATTAGGGCTTGGGGAAGGAGAAAACTATGTATCAAGTGATATTCCGTCATTTCTAAGGTATACTCGTCGAGTAGTAGTAGTAGAAGACGGCGAAATTGGTTATGTGACACCAGTAGAGGTATACTTGGAGAAACGTGGCAAACCAATAGATATAGCAAAGAGATTACAAACAATAAGATGGAGCGCCAAAGATGCAGAAAAAGCTGGATATCCGCACTTTATGCTCAAAGAGATAATGGAACAGCCACGGGCATTGAAGGAGACCTACATGGGTATCCAGAGTGATGACAATCTCGTCATGGCAGCAAACCTCCTTCACAACTCTGCAAAGGTTTTCGTGACAGGCGCGGGAACAAGCTATCACGCTGCGCTTGTCTACTCGTACTTCTCTATGAAACTAGCAAAGAAGGTAGCTATGCCATTCATAGCATCAGAATACGAATCATACATTGATACAGTTGACGAAAACAGCGTTCTCATAGCTATAAGTCAAAGCGGCGAGACAATAGATACCCTCCAGGCGCTACGTGCATTTAAGCGACGTGGTGCAAAGATAATAGCAATATCAAATGTAATTGACAGCGCGATCCCACGGGAATCAGATATAAAAATATACATGAGAGCAGGCCCGGAAATCGGTGTAGCGGCAACAAAGACTTACCTAACTCAGATCCTTGTACTACAAGCACTAGCAATAAAACATGCAGAAGTAGCAGGGACTATAGATGCGTCTACAGCCGCGCATCTCCTAGATAAGCTTTCACAATCGTCTAGGGCAGCTCATGAAGGCATAGAGAAGACGGCTTGGCATGTAGAAAAACTTGCACGAGTTCTTAAGACCCGTAAGAACATGTACATACTAGGTCGTGGTCTAGGCTCTCTATTATCATATGAAGCAGCTCTAAAAGTCAAAGAAGTAAGCTATATCCATGCAGAAGCGTATCCTGCAGGCGAAAGTAAACATGGTCCAATAGCTCTCGTTGAACAAGGTTATCCTGTGCTATTCATAGGAACACCACCGCGTGAACTGGTCGAAAAGCTTGAAGGAAACATTATGGAAATGAGGGCTAGAGGGGCTCTGACAATTCTAGTAGCGGTTTCCCTCTATAAACAATTAGAAAACAAGGTAGACATGTTACTAGATGTCGGTGACTATGATGAATTATTAGCCCCCTATGCCCTCATGCCCCCATTACAGCTTCTAGCCTATAGGCTTGCTGTATTGCTAGGATATGATCCTGATAAGCCGAGAAACCTTGCAAAAACGGTTACAGTAGAATAGTTTCTTAATAGGTGATGCCGCTATGAACCATGTAGCATTAGTATTAACTGGTGGTCCACCAAAATCTATAGCTAAGATAATGGTAACTAGGCGTAGCAGAAGCTTAGTTGACCTTGGGGGAAAAACTTTACTA
>JALTZQ010000112.1:3140-3422 GCA_027046105.1 Pyrodictiaceae archaeon | reverse complement strand
GAGCCCCCCCTGGAAGAGGCGGAGAAGGGCCACTGGGTCGCCTGCTGGCTTAGAAGGTAGCTGGTTAAACATGCATGCTAGGACCTCCGCGCTTCACTTTATCTTCGCAGGGCGCAGGCAATATTATAACTACCCCCTGACCCTCCTGACTCACCACTACAGCTAGAACTCCGTCGTCAGACTTATAGAGTGAAGCGTTAATGCCCTCATATGACATTAAAGCGGCGTAAACCCTCAATAAATCTCTAGGCGCCTTAGCCCCCCCAGCCTCCACCCAAGAGC
>JALTZQ010000112.1:0-3130 GCA_027046105.1 Pyrodictiaceae archaeon | reverse complement strand
AAACTAGTGCAGGAAGCTTCTTACCACCAACCTTCACAAAGCCTAAAGCTGGTACTGCGTAATGGCACTCGAAGTGGCCTGTCTCAGGATCTATAGCAGGGTGAAAACCTGCTACAGACTCAAACACCTCGGGAGGTATGTTTCCTAAAACCCTGACCCTAGTCAAGCCCCAGCCCCCATAACACTCATAGTTTGACATTTTAAAGTGGTTTAGCATAAGGCTGTGATTAGGTCCCTCACTAAAATATACCCCGCCCAAAAATGTTGCTTTTAAAGCGGAGGTGGCGTCACCTTCTTAAAAAGGATGGGGGGTTGGGTCTAGAGGGTGATAGCAGAAGGCTTCTAGCTAGCCTAGTTTTAGCGGGTATGTGGTTCCTAGAGTGACGCCATTGTACTCTCCTACTATGAGGAGTGTGTGGGTCTTCCCTTCACAGTGTTCATAAGCTTCAGGGTCGACTTTAATGGTAAACACTCCGCCAGCTTCATCGAAATCAAATTTGGGTAGCCCTTTGCAGGTTACTATCTTAGCGTATCTTGGCTTGAACTCCCTGGATTCCACTATAACCGTTAGATCGCCTCCTCTTCGTGTAACATCTACTTCTAACTCTACAGTGTCTGGGAGCTTAGCTAGCACTATGTTGACCTCTATGGCCTCAGCAACGCTTCCAAGGGCTACGTAGAGTTTATGGGGGCCTGGCTCGAAGTAGCCCCAGGGTATTTCGGCCTTTAGCACCGCAATCATCCTTTCAGGGCTGTAAACCTCGACTCTCGACTCTACAGGTATAGTCTCGCCCCTGTCATCCTCAATATAGACCCTCATGGTAGAGGGGTCGACGCGCTTGCTCAACTGAATTATTATGGGGAATGGGTTAGCTAGGAACTGGAGGTCTAAGTAGGGTGGCGGTATTATGTTAGATATTTCGGGTACATCGCCCACCTCAAAGTTAGGAGGCTCTCCTCCAACGCCTTGCTCCAGGCTTCTGATAGAGCTTGCCAGGTACACTCCTACCCCCGCAAGTAGAGTTATAGATACGACTATTGCTATTACCAGTGATCTTGTCCTACGCTTTCCCCTCCTCACCTCGACACTACACCCTAACCCTCTTCATGTAGATGTAGTAGCCTACTGCAGCGATCCCTGCAAGGGCTGCTATGGCGGCTACAGCGGCTAATACTGGGATTGATGGTACTCCCGCCTCTCCCCCTCCAGGCGTGGTTACCTGTGGCGTCTCTGGGGTTTCCGGTGTTTCTATAGTCTTTGGAGTAGTTGGAGTAGCCTCTGCGGGCTCTCTCGGCTCTTCCGGCGTTTGCACAGGCTCCATTACTACGATCCTGGTCTCACCCTCTATCATCTTAGGCTCCAGTGGCGTCAGCATTATTATGGGCTGGACGCGTATAGTCCACTTGACAGTAGCCTCGCCCTGGGGTTCGAGCTCCACCCTAACCGTTAACTCCCCGTTGGGGGGGTCTAGGTTTTCCACCAGGTATACGTGGTAGCCTGAGCGGGTTGCTTCCTCGTACTTCTGAGGCTTGCCCTCCATAATGAACTCTACACTACTCACTTCAGCATCCCCCTCAACGCTCAGCTCAAGTAATGCCACGCTCTGGTAAGCCCCGCTATACCTAGCCTTGAAGGTAAGGTAGGCCTTCTCCCCCTTAACAACCTCTAGAGTGCCCGGGGGAGTCTCTACTATGCTAGCGGTAGCCTTCTCCTCTGGCCCCTGGGCTGCAGCAGGCTCTATCGATAAGGGGGCTACTAGCAGGGCTAGTATTAGGAGTGTAGCTGAAAGTGCCTTCCTACCCCTCTTTAAAGCTAGGGCTGCTAGGACTGGGGCTATTAGGGGGTAGAGCTGGACTTCAGGCTCCATGGCGTTCTCCTGAGGGGTGTATACTAGGTATCCCGAGCCTGGGTTGAGTACCTTCAGGCTTCCTAGAACGCCTATCCTAGACTTGAAGGCTAGGGTCCATCTAGCCTCCTCGGGGTTCCAGGAGTATATTATGGAGCCCTCGGGGAGGTCTGAGAGTATCCTGCTGGCTGAGAGTGCTATGGAGGGTATTAGGTAGCCTCTGCCAGCTTCTAGGGTCAGCTGTGAGCCCTCTACCTTGTAGAGGGTTATGCGGGTCTTACATTCTGCCGTGGCCTCCAGCCATAGGACACTCCATTCTAGGACCTCTCCGGGCTTTGTAATGCTCCAGTCGAGACCTACGACCCCGACCACCCTGGGGGCGCATTGGGCTAGGGTGTCTAGTAGGTAGCTTAGGACTACTCCTCCTGGGATTGATACTAGGTTTAGCCCTGGCTTCAGGGCTATAGGCATAGTCTTGGGCTGCGCCCTTACCACGTAGACTGTGGTTGAGGCCTCGCGGCCTGCAGGGTCTGTATAGGTTATTACCAGCTTTAGGGGCTCAGCCTCTTCCAGCCCCCTCACCTCTATGACAGCCCTCCCCCTGTAGAAGTCCAGCCTCGCCACATTCGCCCCCTCATAGCTGAGCTCTAGGTTGAGGTTGTAGAGGCTGTGGTACTGGAGTGTGTCGTCGCCCAGGTTAACGTACACTTTGATGGGCTCAGTCGACGACACTATCATGGCCTCCTCAACCCCTATAGTGGGAGGCTCCAGGTCGTTTAGCACCCTAATAGCCTCCCTGGATTCAAAGCCCACAGCGTCCCTCACGTAGACGGTTATCTCGTAGAGGCCTGGGTCTCCCGGCGAGAAGTTGAATGCCGCCCTGAACACTCCAGGCTCGACCTCCACCAGCTTGACCTCAACATCCTCGCCTCCGGCGAGAACCCTGAACTCGTCTATAAGTCTGGAATCCTCCCTTACCAGTATCTCCACCCTCGTAGACTCCTCGAACACGTAGAGGTCCTCCAACCCCACGAACTCTATCTCGGGCTCAGTCTTGTCCACCACCACTACTAGCTCAAGGCTTGAAGACTTGCCTGAGGCATCGCGGGCTACCACCTCTATAGTGTGGGTTCCCTCTGGGAGGCTCATGCCAGCTACTACTACATCCTCTACTAGCTCGAAGTCTACCTGCTCCCCGTTGACCTTTACCTGCACCTCCTCGATCCAGCTATCCCTCTCCACAACCCTAACCCTGAGGCTTATATCGCCACTGTCCGTAACGT
>JALTZQ010000111.1 GCA_027046105.1 Pyrodictiaceae archaeon | reverse complement strand
TTTCAGGAATGTCCATTAGGATGCCTTGGAGAGCCATAACGAGGTATGGTATAAGTAGATTTACGGCGCCAAACCCTACAGATATAAGGAATGAAATCACTACGACTCCAGCCACATTCCTAGAAAATAAGTTGCTAGATGACACTCCACTAGCGCCTCCATTTAGAGGCTCCTTCAGAAGGACCCATGTGGTTCAAAAACCGTTCCACACTCTAGTACATCAGGAGACGGGTACGAGTACTCCTCCAGTATCCTGGGTGGAGGCCTTTATGTAGTAGTTCCTACGGCTTTTTGCGTCCTGGCTTGGCTATGTGGCTGGGATGTCTTGGGCCAGCTTAGCATTATCGATGCTGTCGTCTTGGGGATTCTCCAAGGTGTCTTGGAGTGGCTTCCCGTTAGTAGTAGTGGTCAGACATTAGTGGCTAGTATTATTCGTGGGCTAGGTGTCGGGGAGGCTTATAGGCTTGCTCTCTTCATTCACATGGCTACTGGTGCTGCAGCAGCTACAGTCTATTGGAGGAGGCTAAGGAGTGCAATAATCAGTCCACGCTCATGGGACATGACTGTACTCGTTGTACCTACCCTTATTGGTGCACCGGTAGCACTTGCCATTGCTGAGGCGTTCCCCAGCTTAGACGCAACAATCGCAATGACCATTACCGGGCTACTCCTTGCTTGTACTGGTGTGTTCTTACTGTTCGGGGGAGGAGGTGAACGTGGACAGTTGTCAATCAGCGATCTTGTCCTTCTCGGCATCGTGCAGGGTCTTGCCGTGTTACCTGGTCTATCAAGGAGTGGAGTAGCTACGGCTGTATTGCTTATACGTAGGGTTGAACCAGTGCTTACGTTTGATACTGTCTTCTATACAGCGATTCCTGCTTCACTGGCTGCTGCATTATATGCTGCTATGCGTGGGCCGGTTGTGTTTGATTCAGTGGTATTGGTTTGTCTCGCTATAGCCTATCTTATGGGAATAGCTACAATGAAGGCCATGCTGGCCTTGGCTAGCCGGTTTCGTAGAAAAATAGCAGTATTCATGATACTCTATGGCACTGCCATGCTAGTTACCAATATACCAACAACCCTGCCACAATAGAGGAGTCCTAGGTGATGCCCCCGTGGATGATACTGCCCATATTCTCCACGGGAATGTTTTTCGTAGTAGACCATAGGCCTTACACTATATGGTGGTAGGGTTTGGAATGGCGTATTGAGGGGCGGCCCGCCTATAGCTTTCTCCACGTATTGCTTAATCCTGGTGAGGAGGTTTGGGCAGAACCTGGAGCCTTCATGTATGGTCGTGGCGACTTCGAGATTACTAGTACTAGTGGAGGTATTATGCGTGGACTTTTGCGTGCCATTGCTGGTGGTGAGAGTTTCTTTCTCAACAGATTTCGTGCTAGAAGTGAAACTGAGTTGTGGTTTGTCCCCTCACTGCCTGGAGACATTGCTACTATAGAGCTTAATGGGGGCTCGTGGATAGTACAGGATACTAGTTATTTAGCGCACTATGGTGATCTTGAGGTTGGTGTAGCATGGCGTGGTTTACGCGGCCTCATAGCCGAGGGTGAATTAGTGTGGCTACGGCTTTCAGGTTACGGTTTGCTATGGGTGTCATCCTATGGCGAGATAAGGGTTATCACTGTCCCTGCCGGTGAAAGCATCATTGTTGACAACTTTCACTTTGTTGCTATGCCTGCTGATACACACTACGAGATAACCAAGCTTGGTGGATTAAAGACGTTCCTCTTTGGTGGTGAGGGCTTCGTTATACGTGTTTGGGGCCCCACAACAGTATATGTCCAGACAAGGACACTACCTCTATTTGCACGCCTAATAGCCAAGTACATGCCAAAAAGCTAGTCCTCGCTAATGGGCCACACCGCTAACCCATACTTCCAAGGCTGGCGCTTGAGCACTGGACCTGGTAGTTCCTGGATATAAAGCTCAGCGAGAAATACTCTAGCCTCTAGCAGATGGCCACCAACAACGCTCCCATCGCGACGGCCCAGAACCACATGTAGGTGAATAGAGGGTTTACCATCAGCACTTAGACTTATATTACCTGAAAGAGACAGGAGCTCTGTAAATTCTCTAACATCTATCATCTCATAGCCCTGTTTTTCAAGGCTAAGATACCCTAACCTGGCCTCCTTGAACGTACCTATACCCGATACGTATGCTTTAACAATACCCTTCTCCTCCGCTAGCTTGGCGAGGTAGTCTGGGAGAACCTCGTCCTCAGGAACACGAATTAGAAACGATCTTGGAGTCAAGGCTCTCTCCTCCACGTTGGCCGTGATTCTCTCGTGTATCCCGATACTAGTTATACATTACCATGTCTAAAGCCTTGGCTAGTGCTTGTGTAGCTGGGTAAAATGTATTGTGTGGGAGAGGGTTTGTATCTCTAGGGCTTACAGGGCATGGCTAGGCTACTTCGTGTAGCCCTAATACAGGCACACCCCGTCAACAACGACTTTACTCATCCCGGTAATGTTGATCACGCTTTGGAGCTTCTTGAGAAAAGCTGTCGTGGCGAACCCGATATCGCCGTATTTCCAGAGTATTTCCCATTCCATGACGACTCTAGGCTTGCGAAAGCTGCTAGTGACTGTGGCTTTTTTGTTATTGCTGGTATTCGCTATACTAGGAACGGCTCTATCTACAATACAGCCACCGTGTATGGTCCCGATGGCTCAATCGTGGCTCGTCAGGGTAAGAAGAGTATTGGGCGGCTAGAGGCTAGGCTATGGGGTTTTCAGCCATGGCCCTACGAGTATGTCGTCATTGATGCCAGGAAGTGGCGTTTAGGGGTAGCTGTATGCGCTGATTTCTGGTCTATACCAGAGGCTGCCCTTGAACTCTTTCTCGCCGGCGCAGAGGTATTCATTAATCCCTCATACATGTTTAGCCTCGCGAGACACTGGATTTATGCAAACCTAGTACGTAGCCTAGAGTTCTATATGCCCGTTATAGGTGTTGATACTGCTGCGTTCCCGCTACGTTCGAAGAGGTTCGTATTCAATGGTGGAGGCTATAGCCACGTTATTGTCCCACCTGCAACACCCGAGGAAGCTATGGAGTGGTGGAGTGGTGGAGCCGAGTCAGCAGAGTCCTGGATAAGGCTACGCCTTGGCACTAACGAGGAGATAGCGTTTTACCAGCTAGATCTTGATGCACTTGCGAGTGCTAGACGGGATTGGTGGAGGAGAATGAGGGGTATGGAGCTAGAGGAATGGATACGTAGGAGAGTAGAGATGGGATACC
The DNA here is from genome assembly GCA_027046105.1 of Pyrodictiaceae archaeon. The sequence continues at coordinate 155 of JALTZQ010000111.1, read as the reverse complement.
CCACTGCAAGGGTAGTCCATAAGGCTTAGGACAATAGTAGATATAGGAAGCATTTCCACCCCTAGCATTAATATCCCGTTATCTTGCATGATATCCCCTTGGGGTACTAGGGTTTTGCTCGTAAAGATAATCGCTTCACTTGGCCCTGCAAGCCG
>JALTZQ010000110.1:1758-3455 GCA_027046105.1 Pyrodictiaceae archaeon | reverse complement strand
GTCTTCTTCAACATTAAAATGCTCGCCACTCAATAAACCCGCCCCACAATCACTCTATCTTGACGTCGAATCCTTCCTCCTTCTCCTCTTCTCTTTCGGGCCTCACCTTTTTAATCTTAATTTCAAGCACCCCATTCTTATAAGTCGCTTTTGCAGTTTCAGGCTTAACCTTGCTAGGAAGCTCTACTACCTTATAATATTTCTTAGAGTTTTCAGCTCTAATTACGACTCTATCCTCGGTAGCTTTAACCTTAATTTTATCTTTATCCACGCCGGGTATATCAGCTATAATCCACACCTCGTCATAATGATCTATAACGTCGACTAGAGGCTCCATCTCCTCAAGTATCTTAACTCCCTCTCTTCTAGTGGGCTTAACGTTACCAAACTCTTCTACACGTGGCACACCGTCAGGACCTATAGTTATTCTAACCCCATAGATATAAGGACCTTTAATACCAGCACCTCCTCTCCTCATTAAGTCTTCAAGTTCCTCCTCCAAAGCACGTACTTCCTCCTCAAACTGTCTAATTAGCTCGTCTATGAAGTGGTCGAATATACTTCTTCTCTTCCTCCTAAACCAGAAGCTCAATTCTAGCCACCATTACTTGATATAATGTGTGTTAGGGGGTTTAAGTTGGAGGCGACAGTACTGTTTTAGGTAAGAAATTTTAATGTGGCGTAACGCCTTTTAGGGTTTTAGGTGCACGCGAGTTTGGGAGAGGATCTTAAATATGATGTAATTATAGTAGGATTAGGGCCTGCAGGCTCTTCACTAGCATACCTTCTCAAGGATAGCGGGCTTCGAGTACTTGGAGTAGAGGTTGCAGGCCCTAATAGAGTCTGGGGCAAACCCTGCGGTGATGCGATAGGAAAGCAGCATTTCATAGAGGCAGGACTGCCATTCCCTCAGGGAGATGCTTTAATGCAGGTTGTAGATGCTATTGACATCTACAGCCCCTCTGAAAAGGTTAAAATTAGGCTTCAAGAGCCTGGAGGAGGGTTTATGATAGACCGTACTAAGTACGGATTAGATTTGCTTAGAGAGGCTGAGAAAAAGGGGGTTGAAGTAATGCTTGAAACCCACGTATTAACGCCTATAATAGAAAATGGCAGATTAACTGGTGTAAAAGCTAAAAGGAAGAGTGATGGGAAAACCTTGAACATAAAGGCTAACATTGTCGTAGATGCTACTGGAAGCGGCGCGGCAGTTAGGAGGAAGCTACCCGACGAGTGGCCTGTTAAGGAGCCCTTAAGAGAGACTGATAGCGCTGTAGCCTTTAGAAAAATAATAGAAGTTGACTATGATATAGAGGAGCCTAACGTGATAAGGATATATATTAATGAGAAAATAGCGCCAGGAGGCTACTGGTGGTTCTTCCCAAAAGGTAAGAGAATAGCTAATGTGGGCTTAGGAGTCCAACGAGGTAGAGGTTATCCCCATCCCCGACTACTTTATGAAAAGTATCTTGCAAGTAGAGATGAGGTGGGAAGGGTAGTTAAAATTATTAACGAGGCTGGAGCTTTACTACCTACTAGGAGGCCAGCTAATACACTTGTGTGGGATAATTTCATAAGCATAGGCGATAATGGCTTTACAGTAAATCCTCTACATGGCGGGGGCATGGGTTATGCCATGGTAGCAGCTAAATATGCTTCAGAGGTCATAGTTAAGGCTCACGAAACTGGAGATTTTA
>JALTZQ010000110.1:0-1748 GCA_027046105.1 Pyrodictiaceae archaeon | reverse complement strand
TGAGATGTGTATAAGGGAGAGCTTTTGTGGAAGCATGTGAAGGATTGCCCCTATGGGCGCCAGATGGTTTTTGACGACAAGCCCCGCTTTGAGAAGATAGTCACCAAGGTAGTAGACGAGGACATAGACCCTGACAACCACGAAGAGGTGGAATGGGCTATGAAGACGGGCCTAGCAACCGTGGATAACGTGATAGAAACTAGCTTAACTGGAGAGTTGAGAGGAATCAACCTTAGCCTCTTAGAGAAGGCTAAAGTCCTAGCATCGCTACTAAAGAGACCCACCAAGCTAGTTCAATTAATGATCGTGGGAGAATACATGTCTCGGGTTAAAGCTCTTTATAAGAAGTATCCGGAGACTCCCGAAGAATTACCTCAGTGGGTCGACAATGTAGAAGGCCTATATAGAGAGTTTAAGAGGAGGATTGGAATAGACTGGTAACGTATACCTTACGAAATTATTGTTAATCACTAAGCCTTTTCACCATTATATAAGCATCTTCTCCATCCCTATAGTACCCTCTCCATATCCTTACTTTTTTGAAGCCGAACTTCTCGTAGAGCTTTATCGCTGGTTTATTAGAAACTCTAACCTCCAAATATATTGCATCAACCTTATATACACTCTCCATGACTTCTATGGTCTTAGCTAGTAGAGCGCTACCTACACCCTTCCTACGGTACTCAGGCAAGACTGCTATTGACACTAGGTGGCCTACAGGCCTTTCTTCCGCTAGCTGAGACCTTATCGCATCTATAACTTTACTCAGCACACTTCTATCATCTTCAAGCTCGGATTTAAGGCCTAGAAGCACGGGATCCCTAGTATGTTCTACCCTACTCATGGCATAACCTATTATTTCGCCACTACTAGTTTCTGCGACAAGGAACGCTTCTCCCCAGTTGTCTAGAAGGAACTTATAGAAGCCATACCAGTAGTTTTCGGGTAGAGTCCTTTGATTTATATCCATTACAATATATATTTCTTCAGGCCTAGCCTTTCTTATAGTAAACCTGAGTTCCCCCGAACCTCCCTCAATGCTTGCCTTCATGCTACCACTTCTACATTATCTAGGAGGTCTCTGGGGGGTTTAAGGGCTGATTAAGTGCATACCTCAATCGTCAGTTATGCCCATCTCCCTAGTTAAAGCCTCGGATATAGCCCTCAAAGTCTGGGTGCTGGGAGTGCATCACCCATCCGAGGATATCCTAGGGGAAGTCAATAACTATCTTGGCGGCCGCGAGGTCGTTATAGGTGTAACAGGTAGTGTAGCGTCATATAAGAGTATAGACTTAGTGAGGTGGATTTTGAGGAGAAATGGTAGGGTTTCAGTGGTATTATCTAAAGAAGCTTCCAAGCTAGTCTCTCCAGAGCTGTTTAAGTGGGCTTCTGGGAATCCAGTCTACGTTGAATTTAGTGGCGACGTGGAGCACATAACTCTCGCAAGGAGGGCGTCCGCTGCAGCTATAGCCCCTGCCACGCTAGCTTCAATATCTAAGATAGCTTATGGCATTGTTGACACTAGCGTGACTTTAATGGCAGTCTCTATTAGGGGATATGGGAAGCCCGTAGTAATATCGCCTGCAATGCATGGCAACATGTATGCAACTCAACAATACGAGGAAGCAGTTGAGAGGCTTAAGGCTATGGGGTTTAAGGTAGTGGACCCTGAGATTAAGGGAGGCGTAGCTAGGTTTCCTAACATTCACTTTATAGGAAGGGTTATAGCATCTCTAGCTAGAAGAGGG
>JALTZQ010000109.1 GCA_027046105.1 Pyrodictiaceae archaeon | reverse complement strand
GATGTAGTGCTTGCAATTACAACTAGGCCCGTGATGGTTAGGAGGTGTTTAGGTGGAGCCGCCGGCGGGATTTGAACCCGCGACCACCGGCTTACAAGGCCGGCGCTCTACCGGGCTGAGCTACGGCGGCGCCCGGTTTGTATCGTCTTTTCCCTTCTTGCTGTGGGTTTTTGTAGCTAACCCTTATTCCTCTCTTTTCCTAGGGCCGATGAGGTAGTACGCAGGCCACGAAGAAAAGTGGTAACGAGATGATTGGAGCCCGACTCCCCCGAGGCCGTTTAGGACTTCAGTGCTCAGCTCAGTTCCACATCATTATAATTGTTGTGGTTTCGGAACCCGGCTTTTCATCATTCCCTATTCTTCTGTGTCGAGAGTCACTAATGGTGTTTTGATAACTAGTAGGTCATAGAGTTTTCCTACTATGGCTACTAAGTTTGTTTCACTTGCTTCTCCTCTTTTTATCATTGTGGCTAGCTCGAGTATTGTCGAGGTTAATTCCTTTATTATGTTTTCCGCAAGGGTTGATATCATGGTCTGGAACTCGCCTATTGTGCCTACGAGACTATATCTGAGCGAAATTAATGGGCGTAGTCTGTCAGGTGCTTCTGTGAGTAGGTCCCCAATAAGTTTGAGAGTTGTACTGGACTTTAGCATGCCTATGGAGGTCATTACCATGCCTAGATGAGATAATATGTTAAGATTTATAAGCGGGTTTTTGTTGAATTCCTTTATGCCTTGTTCTATAAAGTTAGCGATCTCCTCTCCAGTGATATTTAGTCTCATTTTGTATGCCACCTTTTCCTCATGTGCCTTCGACCTATGTCTATTAGTGTGCTTGCTAGCCATAGTTGTGCAAAAAACCGTTTTACCAAACGTATTTCTTCAGCAAGTTCACTATGTCCTTTTTCTTCAATAACTATGTCGACTAGTAATATTCGTGGTGCCAACGAGTATAAATCCTCCTTTGCAGGAGAGAGGGCTATGATCTCAAGTAGTCTTTTTAGCCTTTCTATTTCGGTACGAAGATCCTCTATCCTGGTATTGTCTACAAGCGTTGTTTCACCTATATTCATGGCTCCCAGGGATTGTTTTAGGAGAACGCAGTTTATAACTTGTCTCGTCGAGTACGGGTCTACGGGTTAGGGCTATGATATCTGGTATGAAGGCTATTTTGCTGGGCCAAATACTAATGATTATATTTGCAGCTGTTCTTGCGTTTGCTCCTAGCCTTTACATACTGGCCTTTATAGGCTACTTTGTTGTGTTGGCCTCAATGATGTTCATTATGCAGAGAAGAATTGGCAAAGGAAGCGTGAATAAAGTTCTCAGTGGAAGGATACTACTAAAAGAAGAAAAAGCAATGGATATTGCGCTTAGAGATGAGGAACTTAATCAGGAGCTTGCTGGCCAAGCAAAGGTCTTTGCGTCAAGTATTGCGTCGCTGTTCATTGTTTTAGGATTGTTTAGTTTTGCAACAATGTTTAAGCCACAGATAGTAGAGTACCTCCATTCTAGTTTAGGTAACGTGCATGTTGCACAATTTGTGTATTGGCTCTCACTCTACGAGTTACTGTTCATTTTCAGTAGGATTATCTCGCGTATCTTTACGCGAGGTGTAGACATGCATCAATTCCCAGTAATGCCTCCACGTTACGTCGTTACGGATCGTGGCATAGCAGCACCCGGAGTACTCTCGGGATTTGCAATTGAATTCCCGTTCCCAGAAGAATATGAAGTAGTCTTACATGAAAAGAGATGGTTTGTAGAGATACGCACTGGTGAGAAGGGTAGGAAAATACGCTTATACACGAAAAACCCACGTAGGTTATACGAGCTAATAACAAAGCTTAATGAAAAGATGCGTAAAAGTACACAAACAACAAAGAAAACTTAGCAGAGACAAACAGTTTCGATAACTAGTTTTAATAGTTTGTGTAAAGCGGAGCGTATATACGTCTCCTTTCATTCCTCTTCTCGAAACCTCGGGGAAAGTATGCATGGTCTTGTAGACTTCAGACCGAGAAGTATTAGAGGTAAGAGATGGAAACTGAACATAAAGGACTTTCCAGAACCGTATCGCAGCATGTATGCTACCTTACAAAAACAAGGCTACGTGCTTGTTGGTAGGCATAGTGTTGTAAAAAAGTGTCATTGGACACATGCTGCTTTAACGGAGAAAAGATTCTGCTATAAGTGTAAGTTCTACGGCATTGCAAGCCATCGCTGTATACAGATGAGCCCTGTGGCCCTATGGTGTTGGAACGCGTGTCTTCATTGTTGGAGACTTAGACCTACAGATACGCTAAAATGGGATGAAGCACGTATGCCCTGGGTAGATGAACCAGAACTTATTGTTGAGGGAAGTATAGAAGCACAACGTGAACTCCTATCAGGTTATAAGGGGCATAGGAAAGTGGATAAAAGGATGTTGGAAGAGGCGATGTATCCTAAGCACGTAGCTATAAGCCTTACCGGTGAACCGGCCCTTTACCCTTACCTAAGCGATTTGATAGAGATGTACCACAAAAAAGATATGACGACATTTCTTGTTACACGTGGTGTTAGACCGGATATACTTGCGAACCTTGATGAAGAACCTACACAGTTATATGTTAGCATTGAGGCGTGGGATAAAAAGAGTTACGAATACTTTGATCAACCACTAGTACCTAGAGCATGGGAATTAACACTTAAAACCCTTGAGATCCTTCCCTCATTCTCTTCCCCCACCACTTTAAGGATAACACTTGTAAAAAGTTTCAATATGCATGAAAGAGCGGTTAAAGCATGGTCTAAGCTGATACAAGTAGCACAGCCAACCTACATTGAGCTTAAAGCATACATGCATGTAGGTGCATCAAGATATAGACTTTCCTCCTCCGATATGCCTAGACATGTAGAAGTCTATGAAATTGCGAAAAAGCTTGCTGAAGCAACAGGTTATGAAATAATATCAGAGCAAATACCTAGCAGAGTTGTCCTCCTAACACGGATAGGCAAGCCTATAAGAGTGGGTGAAGGCTGTAAACATGGAACGCGTGATGATGCGCCAGAAACCTACGAATACGATGCAGCATCGAAAGAAAGCTATTAGAGGACTCATGACCATACTTTGATTAAGGGGGATGAGGTTTACACACCCTTACCCGAGCGATTTAGTGACGTAAGTGGCCAGGGCCGACCCGCAGTCAATGGCGATATCTAGGCTATGACTATAACTATAGCCACTGCTAACTAATCCTCCAAACCGTTCGTCAATCAATGATAATGGATGATGAACCAACACCTAGGTGATAATAATGATCGTTTCCCTGAGGGCTGACTGAAAAATGCACTGATTCCCGAGTATAATAGTATAAGAACGGAGAAATTGCAAAAATTGTACCCCCGGCCGTTGCCCCAAACTCTTTCTCTCTACGTTTTCATTTCTACCCCTTGAAGGGGTTTAATTGGGGTCGGCCGGGGGTGTAGCCGGATGAAACAG
>JALTZQ010000108.1 GCA_027046105.1 Pyrodictiaceae archaeon | reverse complement strand
CTGCATGACTAGGCCATATGCTTCATCAATGCTCAGCTTCTCCTTGGGAGCATCTATCTTGGATATAACTACATCCAGTCTTGGGGCCCTAATACCGAGGCTATGGAGGAGTCTAGAAAGGTCATTGGCTTTCATCTTTGCAGCAGCTGCTGTCTCTACAGCGCTACGTACCTCACTAACTATCTCTTCGAGCCTACGTATAGCCTCACTGAGTTCCTCAGTAACCTTTAGCCCGTCTTCGCTAAGTTTTGCAACGCCAATGGCTTGTAAATGGCTGGCTAGTAGCCAGTACTTGTAGTTGAAATGTATTTTAGGGCCTAACCCATTGATATAGAATGGTGTTTTCTTGCCCGGCTCCCTTGGTGCTACACTTGCTGCTTCCTCCCACATCTTACGGATAACCTCCTCTAGCTCGGCCTCACTCATTTCTATAGCCTCAACCTCGTCTATTACCTTCATTGCCACGTTTAGCTTCTCTTCTATTTCTGTAGAAAGCTTTACACGCTTCCTAAACACATAGCTATTGAGTACCTTTTCTGCAGCTTCTCGAAGCTCTCGCACTTTCTCATAGAGCTCTATAATCTCCTGCTTAAACCTCGCTATGGTCCTTGCTACCGGTTTTACATGGTTTTCCAATATCTCTTGACTCACATAATCTACCAAGTCAAGAACAAGCCTTGCAAGTCTTAGGCTCATGAGCAGGTTTCCTGCCTTAAGGCTGTCCTCCGCAGTAGCCAGTAGCGATTCAGCCTTCTCAATGAATGATTGTAGCGTGCCTACACGGTAGTCCCTAGCTTTTGCCGATACTATGTAGCCCCAAATCTTAGCTTCAGGGCTATGACGAATATGGCTTAAGTAGTCACGTGCTCTACGTATTAGTGCTGCAGCTTCTTCCTCACTTAAAATAAGCCGTATCCTTGACCTCTCAGCATCTATCCTTCTGGAAGATACCTCTATTATGCCACGGTAAGAGAGAAGTTGTAAGAGCATTCTCTTTGTTCCAGGATTCTGAGTATTAACGACAAGTGATGACCATATAACTGCTGCTGGTATAGGCTCATTCCTTGCACCAACTTGCTCCAGGGCTTTTATCACACTCCTCTCCATAGGACTTAATACGTCTATGCGTAGCTCACCATTCAGTCTTTCTACTATTTGGTTGGACACTAGAAGGGTTGTATACCTCTCTAACACTGTTACCTCCCTACGATCTATGTCAGGACTTAGTAGACCTCGTGCCTCACCACCATGCCTATAGAGGTGATACCTCATCACATACTCGTATGCCGCTGTTAGTGCCTGCTTTGCTGTTGTTCTTGAAGTTGGTGAGACGAGGTAGTATCTTAGAGCACCTGCAAGCTCTGTGGGTTTTTCAATATCATATCCAAGCTGGGGATCGATAATTAACAACGGTGCGCCGTCTACTCCTTCCTCAAGACCTTTACGAACTCTATATGCGATATCTAGTTCGTCTCCTATTTCACGGAATAGCAGTCCTAGACGGTAGGGGTCTAAACCTACCTTGCTAGCCTTTTCAGGGTTTACAGCAGCCTCTACCGCTAGTTCTAATGCCTCCTCTACACTACCATTAGCTGCTTCCACTAGTTTAAGGCCCAACACAGTAAGCTTGACTTTGGTAACGAGGGCTTCTATTGGTATTCGGATGATCTTGATAAAGAACCGTTTTTCTAGTTCTTCGAGCCTATTCGTAACTGAAGGCTCGATTCCACCATAGTGTATGACCAGTATTGTGTGTGGCCTCCATCCACTAAGGAGAGCTGTCGTGAGTTGCGACTCCAGTTTCTTAGCCTCCGTTAGTGTAAGTTCACCTAAGCTTACGTATAGGAGGGCTCTCACTTCGCCATTTATACCTGGGAGTTTTAGCGTAAGGCGAGCCGTTGACTCAGATTGTTGCACTGGAGGCTTGCTAAGGAGTTTTAGGCCTGCGAGTAAACTTACTACCCCTATGAGCACATGTAGCGGCTTTGCATCCACGTAGGCTCTCCTTGTGTACTGGAATCTCTCAACACGATCTGAGATGAAGTCGAGGTAGCGTAGCTCTGGGCTCACGTAGAGTGCTTTAGCTAGCCGTGGCGATAATAGTAGTGCGTGACCTATTGCCTGGAGCTTTGAAAAGACGTTATCCCATAGTATATCTGCTAGTCTTTCAGCCTCTCCACGGGATAATTCGATTGGAGATGCGTCCGAGACTAGATCCACTAGTTCGTCTCTATCCCTTGGAATAGCGATGACTACTGCACCCGTTGAATCCATGAATACAAGGTTGTCCACTACCTTCTCGACACTGTTCTCCTCGCTGCGGAGCTGGGGTAGGCTCTTATACGCTTCGACAGCAGCTGTTGATGCAAGCTTATAGGCCTCCTCAATGCTATGCGATACTTTTACACGATATACCATCTTAGCTACTCCTAGTTCGCGTCGTGGCCAAGACTCGCCAAGAAGATTGAGTTCCTCCACCATGTTTTCTACTAGCTTCTGGCTCACGCCAAGTCTTACAGCTGCCTCTTCCTCATAGACAAGGAGAGAAGCTACAAGAAGATCTAGGAGTCTCCGTGCGTGTTGAGGGCTAAATCCAGATATCTTAGCACGCGTTGTCCACGAGTCAAGAACTCTCTTGTACACTTCTGTGTTGAGAGCTGGGAATTCTGCTCCACCAATACTTAGTTTTACGTTGGAAAGTTCAGCTACAAGCTCCTCTGGGCCAAGTTGTTGAACACCCCCACATCGATCCCGTCCTAACTCCCATGCTCTACTTGCTATGTATCGGTATAGCGATACCAGTGCGCCAAGATTGCCGAGACTAGCTTGTATTAGTGCATTGGATAGCGATGGTGGGTCAAGTAGGCTCTCGAGACCTGCGCCTAGACTATACTTTGACAGAGCTTCGGCGAAGACTAGTGATTCAGCATGTGTTAATGGTGGTATCCATATTGTTCTGATTCTTCTCTTAAGTCTTGCTGCTATTGTAGCAAAGTCTCTTAGAGACATTAGCCTAGTATAGGCTGGAGGTGTTAATGAAATTACCAAGTGTAAACGACCAGAAAGGCAGTGATTCCCACGACACTTTGCTGACAGTTCTTCAACATCACCATTTATAAGGCCTAGCATGCCTGCTACAACTTCGCCTACTAGCTCGGTGTCACGAATAGTAACCACGTCTTCAAACTCATCGAGGAATATAATGAGGCGAGAGTTTTGTGCAAGCTTTGATAAAACTCCAATCACGTAATCACGTAGACTACTAGCCGACTCAGGGACACCATAGTAGCGAAGCATGTTTGCTTGTTCAAGACTAGCTGCTAGTAGTGCTGCAAGGAATCTATGTGCAGGACTTTTCTCAATACGCTTGCCAAGACTACGTAAATGTGCTATTAAGCTAGCTGTACGTGCCTCAAGAGTAGACCAACCTCTTTTCTCAGCCTCTGGCCTTATGAGTGCATTATAAATGCTTGTCTTGCCTTCACCCCATTCAGCGATGAGCAGAACGACTACAGGCTCGCTACTAGCCTCCATCTCAGCTAGTGCTTCCTCAAC
>JALTZQ010000107.1 GCA_027046105.1 Pyrodictiaceae archaeon | reverse complement strand
CCTTCTCCACTGGACCCGAAGACTATGTACCACTACTACAGGCGGCAATGGGCTGGGAAGACCTAACAGTAGAAGAACTCATGACCATTGGAGAAAGAATATACAATACCGAAAGACTCTTCGGCGTAAGAGAAGGCATATACCAGGATACACTACCAAAGAGGCTCCTCGAAGAACCATTACCAGATGGACCAGCAAAGGGCAAGACAGCCAAGGAAGCCATAGAAAAGTACCTACCATACTACTACGAGATTAGGGGATGGGAGAACGGTAAACCCAAGCCAGAAACATTGAAGAAGCTAGGCCTCGAAGAATTCCTATACATAGTAGCCTAATAACCCTCCTACCTTTTTCTCCTTCTCCTCTACCAACTTCCTAGTAAACCCGATTCATAACCCCCTAATTTCCCAGGAATAACACATGCCCTCCGAAACCCCCATAATTTCACCATGCTAAAGAGGCATCAGCCAGTTGAGCTCCGCATTGGCATGACGCCTAGGCCTTCAATAGTGTACATTATCTGTGTGTTGAGGAGTCTTGTAGGGGTTGAGGCGCTAAGAGTAGGTGTCGGGGGTTAGCGTAGGCAAGTGGCTGGCTTACTCTTTATATTTGCAAGGATGATGTTGCGTAGCTTGTCGGGTGTGGTTTCTAGGCTAAGCCATAGCTTAAGGTTGAAAGTGGCTTGGTAGACTAGCATCCAGAGACCATCAATTATCCTGCAGCCTATGCGTGACGCCGTGGCTAATAGTAGTGTTTCTGGGGGAGTGTAGACCATGTCCATTACCGTGCATGGTGGCTTGAGTAGCTTTAGCTCATCCAATGGTATGGGTGTCTCGTCTAAGCCGCTGGCTGGACTAGCGTTCACAACCAGGTCTACACGGCTAACCAGTGCCCTGTAAGTGCTGCGTGATGCCCTATACCCCTTAGCCTCTAAACCCCATCTCCTCCTAGCCCAGCCAGCTAGCTCCATTGCTGAGACACCGCTACGGCTAACAACATGTAGCTTCTTGACGCGGTCTCGTAGAGCATATACTGCTGCCCGGGCCGCACCACCAGCCCCAACCAAGAGCACACCATCATACGTGGCAGGGGGATCAAACCGTGCAAGAGGCCCTATAACACCATACCAGTCAGTATTATAGGCTACAAGCACACCACCAGCCCTAGCAACAGTGTTTACAGCGCCTACCTCGGTGGCTGTATCGTCTAGTCTATCAACTATTTGGGCTGCGATAGTCTTGTAGGGCTTTGTGACATTGAATCCTAGACAGCGATCATCTTGACGACACCAAGTAATAATCCTACCTAGATGATCACTACTAGCAGCCTCTAGGACAGAGTAGTAGACCCGAACCCCGTGTTCACTAAACATGGTATTGTACATGAGTGGTGAAAGGGTGTAGGAAATGTCTTTCCCCGTTATGAAGAGAATACCCCCTACTCTCCTCCACATACCATTCTCCAAGCTTTCGCCAACACCTCTTTTGCTTCACTGAAACCAAGCTCGTAGAGGCCTACATCGCCGATACGTCTTATTAGTGGAAGTATTATCTTTTCACCTCTCCTCTTTTTGTCAAAGCCTATAGAGTCTATGATAGCTTCCTCGCTTATTTCCCTAGGACATTGCCCAAGCCCAAGCTTTTCAATAACATCGTGTATCTGGCGATACTGGTTCCAACTAAATCCCGTAGTCATGATTGATGCAACGCCCTCAACAAGAAGACCTACAGCTACTGCACGACCGTGGCTTATCTGGTAACTACTAGCCCTCTCTAAGGCATGGCCAATTGTATGGCCAAGGTTAAGGATCATCCTGTAGCCACTAGTCTCTCTTGGATCACGGGCAACGATATCAAGTTTAACACTTAGGCTGCGGGCTATGATTTCCTCTACAATAGCTTCTTCGCGAGCTAATAAGCTATCAATGCTTTCTTTAACCCAATGGAAAAATCCTCCGTCAATGATAGCGTGTTTTACGACTTCTGAAAGCCCCTCACGGTATATATTCTCGGGGAGGCTTTGGATGAAAACCGTGTCCACAAGGACTAGAGTAGGATGGTGGAAAGCGCCGATAACGTTCTTGGCATGGAGGTTTATGGCTGTCTTGCCACCAACAGCTGCATCAACCATGGCAAGCATTGTTGTAGGTACAACTGCCCAAGAAACACCCCTCATGTAGGTAGCAGCAACAAATCCTACAACATCAGTGACAGTACCACCACCTACTGCTATAAGTAGGGAATCACGACTATAATTCTTGGTCACTAGTAGTCTCCACATAGAGGTAGCTGTCTCCAAGCTCTTGGCACGTTCCCCACCAGTAATCCCCCATACGTGTGTCTCCAAACCAGCTTCTCGGAGAGAACTAGCTAGTTCTTCAACATACTTCCACGGGATACGGTCATCGTGAACTACAAGTACTTTAGAAGGCTGAGGCTCAACTACTTCAACATGTTTGCCTATAGCTCCTAGCAGTCCACTACCCACAACAACTCTAGTATTGTATTCCTCAGCAAATCTTTTCTCGACAATCCTCAAACTAGCCCCATCCCTCGGAGATCTGCTACGAGTTCCTCGAACTCTCTAAAACCAAGTTGTTGAGCCTTATCACTGAGTGCTTTCTCAGGCCGTGGATGAACCTCTACCATAATGCCATCCGCTCCAGCAGCTAAAGCTCCCCGTGCTAGGGAGGGCACTAGACTCCTCTTACCTGCCGGATGACTAACATCCACTATGATGGGTAGCCTAGAAACCTCTTTGATGATAGGCACAACCGTGAGGTCTAGGACGAACCTCGCGTACTCATTTATGCCACGAGTACCACGCTCAACAAGAACTACATCCTCTTTACCCTCTGCGAGAAGATACTCAACTGCACAAAGCCACTCACTAATAGTGGCACCAAAGTGACGCTTAACCATAACTGGCTTTTCTATCCGGGCAAGCTCGCGTAGTAGAGGAGTATTCTGCATGTTACGTGCACCAACCCACAAGATATCAACGTACTCTGCTGTATCGCGGACGAATCTTGGATCCATAACCTCTGTTGCAACAGGTAGCCCGGATCTATCACTAGCCTCGCGTAGCCACTCAAGCGCCCGAAGGCCATGCCCTTGAAAGCTATAGGGGCTTGTACGTGGTTTCCAGGCTCCGCCTCGAAGCACGATGCTTACACCATACTGGTCAGCAAGTCTTCGTAGAAACAATGCTGTCTCCACTATCATATCCCTATCTTCGATACTGCACGGGCCGGCCACTAGCACTGGTCTTTCACCGACACGTACACCGTTAATATCGACTATAACTCTTTCACCATACTCTAGTAAGGCTCTCCTACACTCATTAGCCATACATTGTCTCCCTCCAACTTAGTGGGCATGTTGTGGGGCCGAGATCCTTAAATTACACCACGGAATCTCGAGGAACCCTGGTCCCACCAAAATATTTATTTCCCCGGTGTGCTTACTGGCCCACAAGATCGTGGCGAGCAGAATCGGATCCAGAGGCCTTCAAGGAGTCGGAGGTGTTGCCTATTGTATCGTGTGCTTTCCCTGGAGGAGTCCGTAGCCATAATAAGCTTGCTGCAATAGCTAGAAAGCTACGCCTCGTGGTACTTGAAATGGCGAAAATAGATCCAAATATCCATGTAGGTGCATCTCTTAGTGTCTTGGATGTACTCGTCACTCTCTATTTTGGGCGTGGACTACGATATGATGGAAGCCTTGAAAGAGACTGGGTAATACTAAGTAAGGGTCATGCAGTTCCTGCCCTATATGCAATTCTCGCGGAAATGGGTGTCCTGCAACCAGAGCTACTTATGAAGATACGTAGCGTTAACGGCCTTGAAGGCCATCCTTCACGTGAGACACCATGCATAGATGTTTCTACAGGTAGTCTTGGGCAGGGGTTAAGTATTGCAGCAGGCATAGCCTATGCATTGAAGCTTAGAGGAGTTGAGGATCGATACCGTGTCTACACAATACTAGGTGATGGAGAACTTGACGAGGGCCAAGTGTGGGAAGCAGCAGCTACTATAGCACACCTTAAACTACGCAGTGTTGTAGCAATAGTTGATGTTAATGGCTATCAACTTGATGGGCCCACGGAGATTGTGAAGTATAAGGGTAACATAGCCTCTAAGTGGGAGGCGTTTGGGTGGAAAACAATAGTGATTGATGGCCATGACTATGAGATGATTCTTTCAGCTCTTGACGAAGCCGATCGTGTGGGGGGCCCCATTGCAGTAATAGCTTATACTCGAAGGGGTAGAGGTGTAGGGTTCCTTGAGGCGCGTGGAGCACAGCACATCTCCAAGTAAATGGACAAGTATGCGTGATGCTGTAGCTAGAGCTCTCGTAGAACTAGGCTATCATGATGATGCATTAGTGGTTGTCACAGCAGATGTTGCCAAGAGTACTAGGAGCCAATGGTTTGGTAAGCATCACCCAGGACGACTAGTTAATGTAGGGATATCAGAGCAGGATATGGCAGGCTTTGCCGCCGGCTTGGCCCTTGCAGGCTATAAACCCTACATTGTGGCATTCGCAATGTTTCTGCTAAGAGCATGGGAGCAAATACGTAACAGCATTGATAGGATGAACCTAGATGTGCACATCATAGGTACCCATAGCGGCTTAAGCAACTACACTGACGGGTCTAGTCACCAGGTACTAGAGGATATAGCGGTAATGCGGGCAATGATTAATATGCGGGTCTATGTGCCTGCTGACCCCCTACAAGCCTATAGCATGGTACATAGACTTCATTGGGAAGAAGGGCCGATCTACATACGTGTAGCTAGGGACGATACACCAGTAATTACGGATGGAGAGTTTACTCCTGGCAAGCTAGAGGTACTACGTGATGGAAGCGATGTGGCACTGGTCTCAGCAGGCCCTCTTCTAGCTAATTGTCTAGAAGCAGCAGAAATACTAGGTATAGAGGGGCTTGATGTAGCAGTAGTTAACCTCCATACAGTAAAACCTATCGATGTTCAGGGCCTCGTAAAGCTAGCATCGAAAACTGGTCTACTCGTTGTGGTAGAGGAGCATACCCCCTATGGTGGTATTTACGGAGCTATCGCTGAAGTACTGGCACATGAAAAGCCCACACTGATGATACCAGTACATCCACGAGGCTATGGCAAGAGTGCTCGTAGTCTTAGGGAACTTCATCTCCACATGAGACTAGACCCTATCTCCATAGCTAATCAGGTAAGGGAGGCTGTTAGGAAATGGAGGGGTTAGAAGAGCTACGTAGGACACTATTAAGTATAGACCGTGCCATAGTGGATCTCGTTGCTGCAAGACTAGGAATAGCAAGGTCTATTGGTAGAGTTAAGCACTCCACCGGCCTACCTGTACATGACCCTAAACGTGAAATAATTGTTGCAAACCTATTGGCTGAAGAGGCTAGGAAACGTGGTGTACCCGTAGAGCTAGTACGTACACTATATTTCGAGCTAGCAAGGTACTCGAAGTGTATGCAGCTGAGGTGCCCCCAAGGTCTTAGGATACTATTCTACGGCTATGGCTCCATGGCTGAAACCTTGGCAAGACTGGCAACTAGTGCAGGATGCTGGACAGCCATAACGGGCCGTGACATTGATAAAGCCCGTAAACTCGCAGAGGCCTTAGGAGCTAAAGCTCTAGAGGAAGAAGAAGCACTAGACTGGGCCGACATAGTAGTATATGCGATTCCCTCACACGCTCTAGTAGACGTTATCAAAGCTCATAGAAGGGTCTATAGGGAGTCAATGCTCATAGCAGATATATCATCGGTTAAAAGACCAGTAGTACAACACGTAGTGGAAAGTCTAGGTAGCCAGGGACCCGAGTACGCTAGTCTACATCCTCTCTTTGGCCCCCTAGAATGCCCCTATGGGGAAACTATTGCGGTTATCCCGGTTCGTCTAGAATTATGGAAGGCTAGACTAGAGGAGCTATTAGCTGGCCTAGGACTGAGAATAGTCTACATAGACCCTGATACTCACGACAAGGTTATGGCTATAAACCAAGTACTACATCACTTGATCCATGAACTATACGATATTGCACGTAGGGCGCTTGTAGACGAATTGGATGTTGACGAGCAGCTAGTGAAGGCTATGACTACATATAGTCTTAAGAGGACTTTAGCTGTACAACAAAGACTGCAACAACTTAGCAGGGTAGTAGAGGAGATAAGAAAGCTAAATCCCTATACGACTAATGCTTTACGAGCTCTACGTAAAGCTCTCGATACTTTAGATAAGTGAGGAGTAGAGAATAATCTAGCACCTGGATTGTGGCCTATACGTGCCCTGAGAACGCTTACCCCTAAAAACCTGTTATCATGATACAGGAAGGTGATCTAGGTCTTAGCCTTCAACTATCTTTACTGGTATTGGTTGCTGAACTGCTGATGGAGCTTTAGCCTCTGCCTCACCTTTAACAGTCTTCTCTACTCCCTTCTCTAGGGCATCAAGTTTGTTTATTGTGGCCTTTATGTCGTCCATCTCCTTTACTATAGTGTCTTTGGCTTGTCTAAGCATCGACATTGCTGTATTGAATGGTTTCTCTCCTATCTCGCCAGCCAGATAGGAGACCTTGAGGTTAGCGATTGCTCTCTCGACTCGTAGGTTTTCGTCCTCGAGCTCATTCATGCGTACCTTGAGTAGTTCCCTTAACCTCTTAACCTCTTCCTTCATTCTCGATAGTCCTGCATCAAGCTTCTTCTTTAACTCGCTATACACTGCTGCTGGTATCTCATTCCTACGATACATTTCCTCAAGTCCTCGAAGCCTTTTGACAGCAGTTTGGTAGCCACTGATAGCCTCAGCTGCTAGAACTTTCCATTCAGGCCAGACTATTACCTTGTTACCATTGAGTTTAACAGCCTTAGCGGGTATGAATCTAGTTCTGCGATCCTCAGTCTCGACGGCAACGCTTGTAACAGTACCATCAACATCGCTCTCAATACTGACTAGGCGGCCAAGAACTCTTCCATAGGGGTCTTCGACCGTACTACCGATAAGGTGTTGAAGACTATCAATGGTCAGTATAGTCTTTGCCATAGCCGGGCACCCACCATAACTGTTGTCTAGGTAATGCAAGGTTTTTAAGGCGTGGGGGCCACGTGTGACGCTACGTTAACTTTCAATATATTCCGTAGCCAGGGCCTGGAATCGTTCTGGCAAACATTCTAATAAGTCCTACATAGCCTCCACTCCACACGAGAAGTCTAGAGCACTGTGCCCTCCAAACATGCCAGACCACTACTATAGTGAATTGGCTGGGAGGGTATGGCTAGTCTACTGATTACAGTCTACCTCATATGGGCGTTATACGTGATCTATGTGGTTACAGCTACTATTGGCTCGATTCTACATAGTATCATTTTCCGCAACAAGTCTTGGAGAAAATGTATGAGTGAAAACAGCGTTGATATCGTCTTTACTAGCAAGGCTACCCGTAGCGTAGTTGATGTACTTGTGGAATCTATTCGTGAAACGAGACGCAGACTTCCACTAGCTCGTATATGGGTTGTTGTAGATGAGGGAGCTGAGGGCATACCAGTACTAAAACGCTACAGTAGCGTATACCGGTTCCTCCTTGTAGTAGTACCCAAGGAGTACCGAAAGGGCATGTTCAAGGCACGTGCAATGAACTATTTTGCCGAGTTCTTCGCAGACAATAATCGATGGTACGTGTTCCTTGACGATGACAGTTACCCCCTTGATAAGAACTTCCTCTGCGAAATAAACACCTCCATACACGTCTATAACGGTGTCCTCTGCCCAAGGCTGGGGCGCAGTTTTCTCACATGGCTCATGGATTCAGCGAGATTCTTCTTCGACATTTCTATAGCAAGGTTCATGCTACGTGTACTGCATAGACCCCTAGCAGGTCTCCATGGCGAACTCCTAATAGTGCATGGAAGCGTTCTCCGTAGCATAGGATTTGACACTGATAGCACCGTGGAGGATGCATGGTTTGCATCAAGACTTCTCGAGAAAGGCTATCGCGTTAGCCAAGTAGACACCTTAGTCTCAATACTTAGCCCCAATAGTATTGTTGATCTCTGGCGCCAACGTGGTAGATGGTACACTGGATGGCTACGAGAACTTATTCGTGGAGGGTTTACGGGGGCTATGAGACTAGTTGCGCTACTACACGTAACGGTATGGAGCCTCGCACCTATAGGACTCATAATGCTCGTACTAGGACTACTAGGCCTGCTACCGCCTGAAGCAAGACCACCCGAATACCTGCTACCCATACTTAACCTTGGCTTCATAATGCTACTACTCAGCTACACTATTCACCCCCTACGCCGTGCCAACCTCTGGATAACCCTCATAGCACTCGCTCTAGCACCACTACTAGCCTTCATCGAAGCCTTATCCACAGTCTATACATGGGTACATATAAGGGAGTTAATGGAGAACTTCTATGTAGTAGATAAGTCTCTAGGCTTTGAGGAACCCTTAGCACCACGTACTAGAGAAGCAAGCCCCATAGGAGTTATTATCACGGAGAACATATTGCCCTTGCCAGGCCGCTCACCTCGCGCAGCATAGGCTCCCCTATCCTCTCCAATGTCCACTATGCTTCCTCAGGGCACCGGCCATTTGATGCATTATCTTGGATACTGTATAGGGGCCCTTCTGTACTAGTAGGCTTAGTAGCTCAACTAGGTTTGCACCCTCAGATAGTAACTGTAGTGCCTTTTCAACACGATCCACACCACCAGAAGCAACGATTACGCGGTGGCTTGGTAGTAGCTCGCGTAGTGAACGTACCATGTAAAGTGTGATTGGATATAGTGGCGGGCCTCCAAGTCCCGCATTCATACCATCAATGTTTACTCGTAGCGTGTTTGCCGCTACTATACCCTCTATCCCGCATTCATTGACTACATCAACGTACGCCCATAGTGTGTCACGGCTAGTGGTTGGAGGTATCTTGAGGAGTAGAGGCTTCCTAGCTATGCGGCGTAGTCTCTTACACAGTTTAGCAGCTATTTCTGGCTCCTCAAAGCTACGGTGTTCCTCAACATTTGGGCAACTTATGTTTATCTCGAACCAGTCGGCGTACGGTTCTAGTATCTTGTAGGTGATGAGGTAGTCCCTTATACTGAAGCCAGCAATACTAATCGCTATATGTAGCCTTGGGGGTCTCCTTGAAAGCTTTCTAGCTACTGGAGTAGGGCCTTGACTTGGTAGCCCAAGACGGTTAATTGTTGCACCACTAGGTAGTCTTACAAGCATCTTGGGTTCTATCCCGGGATTGGGCCTTGCAAGTACACTGCCAACGACATGGAAGCCAAAACCTAGAGACCATACTAGCCATGTAAGAGAGGCATCCTTATCAAATCCCGCAGCTATGCCTAAAGGGTTTTCAAGCTTATACCCAAGGAACACCGTGGGTATAAGTACTTCCTCACGTCCTCCCATACGTGCCATGATCTCAACGAGCTTCGCTGGTGTATGATGGAGGAGACTCCATGCCGTTAGTGGTGGGATTGAGCGTAGTATCCTCCAAGCAATATGGGATGACGTAACCGCTATACCCATGGAGTACACCATTCTTTCTCCAGAGAAGCTGACCTAGTCAGTTGGTATTATGACGTCCTCTTCTAGCTCTAGGCTCTCCTCTACCTGTCTCCACCCCGCTACGACCCCTGCAATAGTTGTTGCAGCTACCGCTGTAAGCATTATGGAGGCTGCTAGCTCTGGAGGTAAGAGTCCTCTAACGAGCCCAGTATAGGCTATTATAGTTGAAACTGTAAGACGGGCACCAAACACCGTCGATAATCGTATATCTCTTACACTTACCAGCTTTTTCAATGCTAAGTGTGTAGAGACTATCTTCGCTGGGAGACTTATTGCTAAAATCATGATTGACAGCATGGCTAGTCTAGGATCTAAGCCTGCTCTAGCAGCATAGAGTCCAGCTGCCGTGAAGAATATTGGTGAGAGAAAACCGAAGACAATGCCACTCATCTTCTCTGGTAGCATCTGCCTAGTCTGTAGGGCTTCACGGAGAGCAACACCTAGTATGAAGGCGAATAAAACCGCATGTACCCCTATGACCTCAGAGAAAAGGGCTACAGCTAATAGTAGAGCCATTATAACGCGGATCTCGGGCTCATGGTCTGCTTGTGGAAGGTAGCGAAATAGGCTACGTGTAAGCAGAGGTACTATGATCAATGCCGTAACATAGGCGATGAGGAGAGGGCTTGCCTCAGCAATAATCGCCATAAACACTATGATGCTTATTACGTCTACAGCCATAGTAGAAGCAAGTACTACTTGGCCCCTCTTTGTCCTCAAAACACCCCGTCCTCGTAGTATCGCATAAACCACTGCAACACTTGTCGTCGAAACACCTACACCAACAAGAAGAGACTCAACAACACCATACCCAGCTAAGTGGCATATGAGGGCTGTTGAGGCGAAGGGTGCAAAGAAGCTAATGACTCCTATTACCAGGCTTTTACCAAGATTCTCGCCTAGGAGCTCTATGTCTATTTCACTACCAGCGGCAAACATCAATAACACACTACCCATGAGCGCTAATACATCTATAGTTCCTGTAACCTCTACGCCGAGAAGTCCAGCCATGAAACCAAGGATTATCTCTAGAATAGCTGGTACGATACCAAGCGCTTCACCAATGAGATAACTTGAAAGAACAAGGCCAGCAACCACGCTTAGCGACTGTAACTCGCTTTGGACATCAAGGTCTAGGTAAACCGTAGAGGATAGGACTAGTATGGCGATTAAGGCACCAGAGGCTGCAACAAGCAGCCTAGAACCTAGCAAAGGAGGAACACCAGCTAGTAGCCACTGAAACCAATGCCCCTGCAACTCCTCTTTATATTCATAGTCCTCTAGGGAGGCAGGGACTTATCTACAAGCCTTCCTTAAACGTAGACAGACAAACCCCCTACCATCCACGCTTGTCGAGGGTTTCTCGTAGCGCTCTTCCTCCCATGGAGTATAAGTGAGTGTAGCAAGCCTTTCCTCGACCACGAAGCCAGCACTTAAAGCCATTTTCTCAAGCTCTTTAAGTGTGTAAAACCTTGCAGCAGCATATATGGGGTGACCACTACGAGCCCTTTGCTGATAGTACTCGCCCCAAACACTATCACGTGGAACAATGCATGTAATAGCTACGCCGCAGGGCCTTAGGACACGCCAGGTCTCCTTTAGCAAGGCGTCTGGGTTATCGGCGAAACATAGAGTAACGACAATGAGTACGTAGGTAAGGCTAGAGCTACGTATGGGTAGTGCCTCGCCAATACCTTGTACAACCCAGACACCTCTATGATGAGCATAGGCGAGCATTTCTATTGAGGGATCAACACCGAACAGTACACCGAGTTTTGAAGCGAAAAACCCAGTACCAACACCAACCTCCAACCCGACACCACTACGTGGCATGAGTTTACGAATAGTATCAAGCTCGGAAGCTGCAATACCAGGGTGACGAGAATACCACTCATCATACCTAGACGCATACTGGTCAAATAACCAAGCGGTTGACAAGGGGCAGCCCCCAAGTAAGCCATGTAGTCAACCAGGTGTATTACCTCTGAGCACCACCACTACCCCTCGAGAGCAAGCCTCGTTTCAATAGAGCTTAGACCCTTTGGGGTGCTATATCCCCATGACCATAATTTTCAAATACCATGAGCTAGTTTCCTGGGAGAGGGTATGGAGGTTACTAGTTGAGCCACCACACCAGCTTGGTGACGATCCTTGCATAGGGTCGCATATGTGGTTTTATTACTTGTGTTGCTTAGCCCTATTTTCCCATCAGCAACTAGTGTCACCGCTGGTGCAGGGGGAGAGTGCACTATCCTTGTTCCCCTCCGTGTAGCTGTTGTTGGTTTTGCTTTGCCCAACATAGACCGTGTTGGTGGTCTCCTTGTAGATGAGTACTATTACGTTGTACTGGGCCCCTGTAAACTAAGAATCAGCGTCTACTATAGTGTTGTTGCCGCCCCCGAATGGGCTATTAAAGCGCTTGCTGGAAACCTTTCACAACTATACATTGATCGTGGTAGGCCAGATTGGATTCCCTCTAGCTTCGCAAAACCCATAAGATGGATTGAGCTCCCTACCTATGTGGATATTCTCTATAGTCTTGCCCTAGCAATTCTTAGCGACAAATACGACCATGTAGTAGTTGTTGTAGGTGATGTAGATGGGGTTTCAAGGCAACTCTACCACCTATTCTACTACAACATGGTGCCAGGAGGCGTAGTTGAATTAACCGGTTTTCGCTTATGGACTAGTCCACGATACCCAGTAACAATCCTTGATCTAACTGTTGTACCCCGCCCTTGGCCTGAAGGAGTACCTCTACAAGAGTATGGTATCCACGTTAATCCATTTGAAGAAGTCTATGCATGGGAGGACCCAGACAGAATAGCTAGCTACGTTGTAGACATTGTGAGACGTATTGTGAAATTCCATATAGTTTCCTCAACAATGTGGTGGCAAACAGGTATGGTATTCCCCGAATCCATCTACGTGAAACTAATAATCCTCTACAATACCAGTAGCAGTTTCATTCAAATCCTAGCTAGTGGGGGTACAAGAAGTGCTCTAGAAAAGGCCTTACACACCATTTACCCCATAGGCAACATCACAGTCAACATTGCTTTATCCCCCATGAATGCTTATCCAGAACTCTCATCTTACCTTACCCGTCTCAGCCTAGACGAGGAGGGCTACTACACAATACCACTAGAGGACGTCAAGCCAATACTGGAAAGAATAGCTAGAAGACAAGGTGCCAACCTATATAGTCCCCAAGGCATCTACGTCTTTATCCTACTAGTACTTGATAAACCAGCTAGGCTAATGTTACGCTCAGCGGGCCTAAAGTTCACTGGTATTAGTCTCGGCTCATGGGCATTGGCAGCCTATCCTGGCCATAACGAGAGACTACTAAAGGCTGGACTAGCGTCTGCTGTAGCTCACGAGCTAGGCCACTCATTGTTCGAGCCACATACCTTCAACTACAATAAGGGGTCAAGTGGAGTAGAGTATGATTGGAGGCTGGATTTCGCAGGCACAGTTATGAGCTACTATAACTCAATCCAAGCAGCACTAGTTGCAAGCCCCGTATATGCTGGTGTAGTAGAGAAGCATCTAGCTACGAGAATGACTACTAGACTCATAGTCTCAGCCTATATGCAGGGCCTTATAGAGCGTAGTAGTCTCTCATCCCTCATAAGGGAGGCATTCCATAACCCAATAAAGGCTGTACAACAATACAAGATGTCTACCGTGGAGACCCCCCTCACGAAAACGGTGACAATAACTGAACGATTAGTAGAAACCATAACAGAAACTATAACCAAGACAGCAACAACTACTCTTAGAGAGACAGTTACGAAAACAACAACTACGACAACAACAGAAGTAAAGACTGTAACCTCCACAGTAACAATTGTAGAAACAGCTACGTTGAAGGAGGAAACAAGCTATCAAGTACCAACAACTATAGCTACAACCATGGCCATACTGGTTCTACTCACTGCACTAGCAACCCTAGTATTAGTGCTTAGAAAAACACATACGGCGAGGCTATGAGAACAATCTATGCAAACGCTAGGCCCAGGGACACGCCCTGAAACTACCATTCAGTGCTAGGAACCTTCTTATACTCTCACTATCCCTAGTTATCCAATTATCGCTATTAACTCTTCCAAAACAGTTTACTGATATTCGCCACGTCTTATTTCAAAATATTAATAATCCTCATGTAGACATTACAAGCCTATATCGCCTTTAGAGTAGCAAAGACTTATTTTGCTGTTGTCTAAGGTCTACTCCTTTCTCTCGTATACTATGATTCCAATATTTCGATGCATCCCTGAGTACAATACTCCTATTCAATCTCTCTTCCAGTTCCTTTTGAGTTAGCGGTATGAAGTTTGCATCTATATGCTTATCCCATATCTTGTAAAGCAGTGATAGCCTCTTAGTATAGTTCTTCCCTCCCCAGTCGTCCGATAATACTATCAAGTCCAAATCACTGTTAGCCGAGAAGTCTCCTCTAGCGTAACTACCGAAAAGAATAATCATCTCCACTTTTACACCATGTCTGCTAAGTGTCTCTGCAAGCTCTTGACTCCACTTACGTATGCTCTCTAAGGACTTCCTCTAGTACTCTTTTCGCTGCCTCAACAACTCTTTCAGCGATAGCTACTGCTCTTTTTGCTGTTCGTTCACTGATAATTTCATCCGGCAACCCCTCTACTATATCTGGGTATCTTGGAAGGTAATAGAATTGTGTAAGCTCATACGCTTCCTCAAGCTCATCCCTATTTAAGCCAAGGCTATCACCAAGGCTCATCAAAAAATCTCCTAATACTATGAGTCCTAGGGAAACCACCCCGGACAGCTAAGAGAATAGCTTTTAGAGCCTTTTTTCAGCCGCCTGCTGGGCCCAAAACGTTGCAGCACCCGTATCGCTCTCTTCTAGGCTCTTCTTGGCCCTCCCAAGATCTCTCTCAGCAAGCCTAAACAACCAGATAGCTTGCTCCCGTAGGTAGTCTCAAGACTATACTGTGCCCCAGCTATGCCCATATGCTAGAGATACTTCAAGCTATACTTCATAATAATACCCTTAGGCCAATCATTGGCCACTAGTAGTTACCTATAATGCAGTTAGCTAACCATGCCCCCTAATTTCAATACTATTTCCAGTTCTTTTACATATTAATCGGCTTACTTTAATACCCTTCTAAGGATTTTGCTGATGGTTCATGGACGTGCATGCTGTTACTATTACAGTGATTGTAGTATTGGTGGCTTGAAGGGTTCATAGGTCTTTAGCTCTATTTTTGCCTTGTCTGGGTCACCTAGCTTCATTAGGTCTACGAGCCTCCTCCAAGCACCTAGTATGTGCCCTATATTAGGTGTTGGAGTATGTGCACGTTGCGGATGCGTCTCCCTCTCAATCCATGCCTCAATGTAAAGTGTGGGGTTGGGCCTAAGTCTTGCCTTTAACTCTACAACACTATACCCCATTTCACTTATTATTGCTGCTACAAGCATGCCTAAGCCATTATCGTTAGCCACGGCCTTATCGTTGAGAAGAGAGCGATTCATGAGTTTTAGTGTCTCGTTGATTCCCGAATGTACTATTTCACTTGATATGCTAGTATAAGGTGAGAGCTCCATGGCAAGCACGGTAGTGTATTCTACAACCATGCTCTCGACTCTGTCTAGTCTACTAAGGAGGTCTTTAAACCCGAATCTAAGGCTAGCAGTATACCCCCGTACCGCCATGAACTGAGGCTTTGATTCAAGTCCACAGCCGGCTGCTCTACTAGTATCTGTAATAGCTTCAGGGAGGCTTAAGCCGGTGTGAACGAGGTACGAGGCTGCAACCATGGCTACTCTTCCACATCCACGAAGACTATGTATTAGTACCCTCCCCTTACCTACAGCATCCTCTATGAACGTGATGAGGCGGGCGAGTTCGCCAAGCGTTAATGCATTAAATCGTGGTATAGGTTTCCATAAGAACTCTACACCACCCATACTTACTAGGCTGCGAGGATCATATCCCATACCTGCATGCTCCGAAGGCGTCGCCAGCGACACTACGTAGCTGAAAAAACTGGTTATAGAGGCGATTTCCCATGGCTTAGGCATACTCGAG
>JALTZQ010000106.1 GCA_027046105.1 Pyrodictiaceae archaeon | reverse complement strand
TGCACCTACCTGCGACGACAACATGTCCATGGATGCTTCACCCGTTATGTAGAGATCGAATGTTCCAAGCTTATCGAGGAGGGCTTTCAGTGCTCTACTAGTCGTATAGGGGTCTCCAGGCACAAGTCCTTCATCAATGACGACATGGGCCTCATCAGCACCCATGGCCAGTGCTTCGCGGAGAACTTGCTCTATCTCGCGCCCCCTCTTAGCAATAGGCCCCCAAGTGAGAACAGACACGGCAACAACCTTGCCACCATGCTTCTCCTTAAGCTGTACTGCAGCCTCAACAGCATTCTTATCATACTCGCTAATAGCCAATGGGATATCATCTACAGCAACTCTACCCGACGCATCAGCCCTCAACATGTTAGGATCTAGAGACGCCTTAACAAGTACAGCAATATTCAAAGCCAAAACCCAAGCCCCTCCTCCTTGCCAAAGAAACCCAGGCCTACAACACCAAGGGGGGATTAAAGACGCTTTGTGGAAACACTCAACCAGCCAACCACGACACCAAACTAGAAACCACCAACACAAGCCGCCACAAGGCCGCCAAGACCACGAGTAACTGGTCAGGGCGCGAAACCATCACCACCGCCCAGCAAAGGGCTCAGCGGGCAACCGCCCAGAAAGGGCCCAGTTCATCAACCCACTCTAGTAGAGGAAGTGCCCACACCCATAAGCACTATCCTTGCCCTCTCTAGGAATAATGGTAGTGGTGCTCGGTGAGTGCAAGGGCTCCACACTCGTTGAAGAAGGATCTTCGGCTGGCTCAGGCGGTCCTCATAGCCTTAACTAGAGTACAGCTTCCCTCCTCCGTGAGCTATTGCTTCAAAAAGTGCTTCCTATACTGTTTCCCCAACATTGTTGAAGCGTTATAACTTTGTAGCGTGATTCACGGTATAAGCCTAGATATACGCTTATAGCTGAATCATTCCTTTGATAACGAGATTATTGATTATATCCTTACTGGCATATTTTAGTGGAGTATAGATAATCGCGTATTCTTCGAGTTCTACCACTATATTGCTGCATAAGGTTTGCCTTACCTACTTTAACACGGCTTAACCAGCGCGTGCTAAACAACAATCGTGACAGACTGTGGGAGGCCTTACGAGTTGTTTGCGTAAATACTCGTAGCTGTAACTATTTCTATGTGGTGGATATGTGTGGGGAAAGGTATAAAAGAGGTGCTAGTAAGGCATTCTCGTCTCTTGACCATCATTGGTGTTGTACTGGCTATCCTTAGTGGTATAGTCCTCGTACTATTCGTTGGCTCTATGAGCCCTACTCTTGCTAGTATGGCTCCTAGGCCTCTTGAGGCTTGGCGTTTTGTTGAACAAAAGGGTATCGAAATAGCTGATCACTCGCAAGCTTTTAGGGAACTCAACATCACTGTTTACGAGGGGTCCAAGACCTGCCTTAAGTGCCATGAGGATGAGGTTCGGGATGTAGCTCACTCCATCCATTACCGTATGGCTAGCTTGGTAACCGACATCGAGGGCTTTGATGCCGTGTTTATGGGTAGTAGGTTTGTATATAACGACTTTTGTGGCTCAATATTCTGGAATGGAACCATCTCAGTCAACTTCATTGGTAAAGCTGTGCTTAAGGTTGCACCCGAAGGAAGAGAGAAGTTCATTGGTAGGTTGATCGCTACTGGTTGCTCTATGTGTCATGGTGTTAGCCTTGGTGCTATACCAGGTATTGAACCCGCCGAGGAAGACTACGAGAATATCGATTGTCTTGTATGTCACCACGTGGAGTATAAGGGTGGTGTTAAGGGTGTTAAAGAGGGATGGAGAATCGTCGTTAAGACTGAGAAGGGTTGGCGCTACATACCCGCACCCAACATGAGTGCGATCGAGTTAGCTGAGAAGATTGCCGCTAAGCCTCCCAAAGAAGCTTGTCTATGGTGTCATGGGTTTTCTGGTGGTGGACCAGGCTTTAAACGACCGAACCTCTCACCAGACCTAATAGGCAATGTTAGCGAGGAATTCGATGTACACATGGCCCGTGGCCTCCACTGTGTTGACTGCCATAGGTTCAAGAACCATAGTGTCGACACGAGCGGTGCACTAGACACATGGGCTCACGAAGGTAGGAGTGAGACGCTCTCCTGTAGTGATTGCCACCCAGAGAGGCATAGAGCACCCCTAGTAGGGTTCATGATAGAGGCTTTTCATCACCGTGTGGCATGCCAGACATGCCATATACCATACATTGCCCATGGCAAGTACCCTACTGATATACGGAGGGATTGGAGCCATGTAGAGTTCAATGATAAGCTTGGTAGATGGGAGCCAGTAATAGAGTTGAGGGGGAATATTACACCAGTCTACGCGTGGTGGAATGGTAGGACACGCTACGCCTACGTCTACCCATCACCCGTAGAGCCCGTGGACAACACGATAGTCCTTGTAGAACCGGTTGGCTTCATAGGCGAGCCAGAAGCCAAGATATACCCGTTCAAGGTACATGAAGCCGTGGTACCCTACGACTCTGAGCACAAGCTCCCAGTCCCAGTAAAGGTTGGGATAGTCTTTGCAACCGGTAACCTAGAGAAAGCCATAGAAGCTGGTGCAAAGACAGCTGGTCTCCAGTTCAAAGGAGACTATGTAAAGCTCGTACGCTACATGAGTGTAGACCATGGCGTTGTACCTAGGGAGGATACTCTACGCTGCATAGACTGTCATAGCCCCTGGGGTAGGATGCCCTGGAGCCAACTAGGCTACGGGGTGCTACCACAAGCAATATACATAGTGACACCAGTACTCCTAGCAATAGGTCTAGCTCTCGCCATGCTAGGATACAGGTTAGCCAAACAAGCACAGTAGGCCAATGCCATCCAGGTGGCCTGTAAGCGATGCCGGATAGATAGATGCCTTACCCTCGACCCCCCCGGGGATGCTGAAGCTATGCAGGTAATGTATGGGTTAGAGTAGGCCTTTTTGCCCAGCACTAGACCCTCTCCTTCTTCCAGGACACCCACTTCCCCAAGGAGCAAATAGCTACGCGGGGGTGCAGCCTCGTGAGCGGAGACAAGATTGAAATATTTGGCTACATAGTGCTCCGTGATAGGCTATATACTGAGACAGATGAATGGGTCAAGATTGAGGATAATACCGTAGTAGTTGGAGTAACCGATTACGCACAGAAAAAACTACGCGACGTGGTAGGTGTTGAACTCCCAGAAGTAGGCCAAGAAGTTAAGCAGGGAGAAGCAGTAGGCACAATAGAGTCCGTTAAAGCCACAGCAGATCTCTATGCCCCAGTCTCCGGCAAAGTAATAGAGGTCAACGAGAGGCTACTAGACGAGCCCGAACTAGTCAACAAGGATCCCTATGGAGAGGGATGGATGTTCAAAATAGAAATCACAGACCGGAGCGAACTAGATAAACTCCTATCCCCAGAAAAGTATGCTGAGAAGATAAAGGAGAGGGAATGGCGAAAACCACAATACTAGCCCTAACACTAACCCCCCGGAAACTCTTAATCCTAGAAGCACTAAATCCTACTTAAGCCCATTCCCATACTCCTATCCAGAGTCTTGCCGTTCTTATTATTCTTGTACATTAGTCTCCATGGACTATAAGGT
>JALTZQ010000105.1 GCA_027046105.1 Pyrodictiaceae archaeon | reverse complement strand
GGATTTTTACTAAAGGTTTTTCAACCAGTGTAAAGAACCCTTTACATCCGCAGAGAAGACCAGTTCCTCAGCGGGGTCTCTAACCCCATGGAAGACGCTGGTGTTGTCGTGGTTGTCGAAAATCTAGTAAAATACTATAGGGACATAGCAGCTCTCAAGGGTATTAGCTTCACTATAGAGGAGGGCGAGATCTTCGGTTTAATAGGCCCGAATGGAGCCGGGAAAACAACAGCCCTCCGAATAGTAGCGACCTTGTTGAAGCCTTCTGGAGGCCGTGTCACTGTTGCCGGGTACGATGTTGTACGTGAGGCTAGTGTTGTACGCCGTATCATAAGCTATTTGCCCGAAGAAGCCGGTGCTTACAAGAATCTGACCGGATATGAGTACCTAAAGTTCATAGCTAGAATCTATGGTGGTGACGTGGAGTCTATGGTGGAGGAGGCTGCTCATGTCTCAGGTCTTGGCGAGAAACTGTACTCCAGGATAAAGACTTACAGTAAGGGGATGAAGCGTCGCCTCATGGTTGCCCGTACACTAATGGTTAAGCCACGCCTTGCCATACTAGATGAGCCTACGTCTGGTATAGACGTGGTTCATGCACTTCATGTGAGGAGAGCTATACGCGAGTATGCGAGAAGATATGGGGTTACAGTTCTGCTGTCGAGCCATAATATGCTTGAGGTGGAGTACCTATGTGACCGTGTAGCGATGATCCATGAGGGAAGGATACTCGACATAGGGTCTCCCAGAGAGCTCAGGGAGAAGTACGGTACAAGGAACCTGGAGGAAGTCTTTGAGCAGCTAGTGTCCTCCAAGGAGGTGTAGACGTTGAGCCTACGTGTTCTAGTTAGTAAAGAGCTGAAAGAACTTATACGTGAACCACAAGTAATCATTGTGATGGTTATCCTGCCTGCACTAATGTATGGTATTATGGGTGTTGTGATGAAAGCTAGTCTTGAGGTCGCGGCAGAGCAAGTTCAGCGTACCGAGATGAAAATGGCAATAATTGACAATGACGGAGGAGTGTACGCCAGGCTTTTCAAAACGTTACTGGAGAGGCTGGGTGAACCACCAGCTAACATTAGCAGGACACACATTGTTATCGTGAATGACCCAGCGGTGGCTGAAGTAGTTATCGTCTTGCCCAAAGGATTCACGGATAATTTATCTAAGCTTGAGCCCGTAACAGTAGTCGTTAAAGCACGTGTGAGCGATATATCTGTCGTGGGCATGGCTCCTTTAACTATCACTCAAAGTATTGTAGAGCAAATTGGGTCAATGCTGGCATCGTTGATCATAAGCGAAAAAGGTGTCAATGTCTCTGCAAGGTTTCTACATCAGCCAATCGATGCAAAAACCTATGTTGTGTTTCGTGGTGTTGAGCTTGCCGGTGGTGAGGCGAACATGCTAGCATCGTCAATGTTTATGTTGGTTTTCGGGCCATTGATAGTTGTCGGCTATGCTGCATCAATATCAGCTGCATCTATGGGTGCAGAGCGTGAGGAGAAGACCCTCGAAGTACTGCTATCACTACCAGTGAAAAGAAGCGACATAGTAGTTGCGAAGCTCTTTGCATCAACTATACTAGCTCTCCTAGGCTCATTGAGTGTTACGATTGGACTCGCATACTTCATGTACAGCATGGCACTACCCAGCATCGAAGTAGGGAGTGTGGCGGCAAGTGCTGTAGCAAAAGTGTTCCGTACCATCGACCCGACTGGCTTCGTCTTCGTAGGAGCCTCTCTAGTCACGACAATTCTCCTTGCTGGGGTTGTTGGCCTAGCTGCTGGAGCCCTAACCCAAAGCATTAGGGGTGCACAGTCCGTTGCAGGTGTAGTGTTCTTTGTTGTCTTCATAGCAGCCTTCCCAATGATGTTTATACAGCTCCCTACACAGCCTGGACAAATACTAGTTTTTGCAGCAGTGCCCTTTGCGGCACCAGTGGTTGTCCTAAAGGCCGTCCTAGTAGGCAATATCACAGTAGCACTCTATGCGGTAGCATTCAGTCTAGCCTACCTAGCAGTATCAATACTTGTACTGGCAAGAATGCTGTCAAGTGAGATAGTGATTACCGGTTTTGCTCGAGGGAGTCGCGGTAAGCTGAGAGCTTTCTCTCGATGAGCTTCCTCGTTATAGCGGGATCTGCTCTCCCTCTCGTCTTCCTCATAACCATACCCACTAGGAAGTTTACGGCCTTAGGATTCTTAAGCGCATCCCGTACTGCCTTGGGATTCTCCCTAAACACCTCATCAACCACGGCTTTTAGGTAACTCTCGTCCGTTATCCTTGTGTAGCCAAGTTTCCTAGCTAGTTCCTCCGGGTCAGCCCCCTCCTTAACTAGTTTCTCAGCCATCTCCTTAGCTTGCCTAATGGAAATGATGCCCTCATCAAGCATCCTCATGAGCTTGGCTATCTGCTCCGGTTTAACCTTAACATAAAGATCGCGTAGATCGTTATCCTTGAGCCAGCCAAGCAAGTCGTTCACGATATAGTTTGCTGTTCTGCGTGGACTCCCATCATATAGGCGAACAACATCCTCAAAGAAATCAGCTAATATTTTAGAGGTATAGACGAGGACGTATGCTAGTTTCTCAGGCAGACCATACTGATCCATAAGCCTCTTTACACGTGCATCGGGTAGTTCGGGTAGGTTAGCCTTTACAGCCTCAACTAGCTCTCGTGGTATTTGTATGGGTGGAAGATTGGGATCCGGCATGTAACGATAATCCTCCTCAGCCTCCTTGACACGTGCCGGCATAGTAACCTTCCTTATCGGGTCCCAGTGCCTTGTTTCCCTCTCCACCCTACCTCCACGTGAGAGCACAGTCTTCTGCCTAACAAGCTCATAGCGAAGCGCTCGCTCAACCTCACTCGTCGAACCAATATTCTTTACTTCCACTCTAGCGCCACCAGCAACACTGATGTTTGCATCAACCCTCATAGCACCCTCTAGTCCGCAATCACAAACGCCGAGATGTTCAAGGATACTACGGAGCTTCTCAAGGAACTCCACGGCCTCCTCCGGACTCTCAATATCAGGCTCAGTCACTATCTCCAGTAGCGCTACACCACTACGATTATAATCGACAAGGACATAGGGGCTCGTAAGAGGGCTGCCTCCTGGATAAATTATTCTGCCGGGATCCTCCTCGAGATTAATCCTCCTTATCCTCACCTTCTTTCTGCCAGCACCGAGCTCAATGTATCCTCCTTTACAGATTGGTTCGAGATACTGGGTTATCTGATAGTTCTTGGGGAGGTCGGGGTAGAAATAGTGTTTTCTGTCAAATCTTAAGACCTCTGCGACAACGCCATTTAGCGCAAGACAAGTAGCTATTGCCTTACGTACAGCATCCTCATTGACAACAGGTAATGCGCCAGGGAGCCCTAAGCATACTGGACAAACATGTGTATTTGGAGGTGAATGCCTGTAATCAGCACTACAGCTACAGAAAAGCTTCGTATGCAAAGTGGTGATCTGAACGTGTACCTCAAGCCCTATCCTTATACTAGTCTCAGTTGCCGACAAAGCTAAGAACACCCATAAGTGATCAATATCCTTTTCCCAGAGCACCTATTCTTCCATTAGTACTAGAGGCTCTATTAAGT
>JALTZQ010000104.1 GCA_027046105.1 Pyrodictiaceae archaeon | reverse complement strand
GATATTTATAGATATGATATTTAAATTAGGAATATTAGCTATCGGATTTGCTGCATTAGCTATCCTACATCAACACAGAGAAAAGGAATTAAGTGAAGAGAGAAAGAGGTTTGTCGAGAGAATAAATGAGCTGAAGAGCCAGGTAGATGAATATAGGCAGAGGATAAATGAGCTTAACGAGAAGCATAGAGTAGAGCTAGAGCATTATACAAGGATAAATAAAATGCTTGAGGAACTAAAGAAAGCCATAGATAACAACGCCATAAGGCTAACATGCCCAAGCCACCAAACTTACGCATCAATACTTGTAGATGGGACAATAATATGTGAGAAAGGACATAGGATTTGGCCCAGAGAAGATAAAGAGGTGGAAGGGCATGGGTAGGGCAGCGCTGGCGCTTATAGGCGTGGGTCTGGTCGCTGCGGCAACACTTCTGCAGATGATAATTGATTGGTATCAGTCAGAGGCTGTGGGGGTCCCCTACCCAGGCTGGCTCAAGCTGCTAGTCCTCGGCGCCGGCGCCTTAACCATAATAGCCCTTATCATATCAGTCTACAGCAGAAGGTGATGGACGTGAGCGAGTACCAGCTTACGCGGCTGCAGGCAATAATCCAGAGCATGATTGAGGATTCGGTTGTTTTCGAAGAGGAAGCGATCCGCGAGGTCGGCGGCAGGAAGCTGCTGGCGTTTATTGATCGCGGAAGCCCGAGAGCTATTCTCGCTTTAAACGATCTATATGTAGATCTAGCTATAAAGTATATCATGGATGAGAGCGCGGACATAAGAATGCTTGCTGACATAGACTTCCTAGCGGACTACATAATGAACAAGTACCCGCTCAGAGCCAAGATAGTGGACTTCATGAGAAAGATAAGGGAAGCACTAAGTGAGTAGCGTATGCCGGGAAACGAGGCCTATAAAAAGTTGCTGAACTTCATTATGCCAAGCTGGGATAGTTCTGATATAGACATAGAGCAACCTAGGACTGTTGGCTTCCTGGGGTTCATGGGTACGGGAAAGACTACGCTGGCTATGACTATTGCTAACGACTTGAAGAGTAGATACGATGATTTGGTTGTGGCGTATGGGTACTGGCTACATCAGATAGTTGAGAGGCTTAGGAACGGGATAGATACTAAACATGTTTTAATAGTTATAGAAGACGCGACATCAAGATATCCGCTTAGAGAGGCAAGGAAAAAACTAGATAAGGATATGGCGGTGTACTGGGAACTACGGCACAGGCTCAGGGAAGCGGGCCTGAGAGAATACACGGGAAAGATAGGGGTGATAGTGATTATGCATAGCTACATGGTTATGAGCAAGTATATAAGGAATGCCTGGGCAATGGTGATTAAGAGCATAATGCCTAGGTGGCAGAGATTTGAGCACGAGGATATAACCCTTAAGTGGCTGGATTCGTTGGTCGTGAAGGAACTAACAAAGATGAGGCTAAGCAGCGACCCAGAGACAATACATAAGGCGCTGAACAAGGCATTGGTAGTATATATGGATGGCGCCTCAGATATAATTTCATATAATGCGGTTAAGGACTGGCCCAAAAACACAGTTGTTGTTGAGGATACTGTGCAGGAAGATAACGATGTAAAGGATAAAGAATTAGTGAATGCTGCTAAAATTCTTGGAAGATACTTCAAGAAGCTGCGGGACGAGAAAAAGCTAATATACGCTGACCTATCGGCATACATAAAGCTAGACGGAAGAAAAGTCAGGATAGGTAATAAACACGCAGTCGAAAAAATAATCGAGCTATCTTCTAAGTAGGGCTATAACCAGCGCTACAAGCAACACTATTATCGCCAGCGTCTGCGGGTTGAGGATCTGCTCAACAGCGGAAACCTCAGGCGTAACCGTCTCGGTAACTGTTTCAGTCCTAGTTACTGTTTCCCTCTCGGTTTCAGTCTCTGTCTGAGTCACCGTTTCCGTTAGGGTTCGGGTCTCAGTAACCGTCTCTATCTCTGTTTCTGTAGCTGTCTCGGTCACCGTTTCTGTCTGCGTCTCTACTTTTGTTTCGGTTACTGTTTCAGTAACCGTGGATGTCCGCGTTACCTCGCGTGTTACTGTTTCGGTCACCACCCTGACTTCCGGACCCGTATATGTTGCTATAGCCACATCTATATACTTGCTGGTTAGAATAGAGAATCTATTATCCAGCTGTATAGTGTATTTACCCCTCATATAGCTCGCTAAAGAATAGCTGAAGTACCCATTAACCCTCGAGGTAGGTTTAATTATCTTCCCATCGGGGCCAATAATAGTTATATCTATATCTGAAAAACCACCGCCCGACTAATATATAACAATCGATATAACCGCTGTATCCTCATCCCCCAAGCTAAACTCTATAGTCTCGAAACCTCTAGCAGGCACCTCAACCACATCATGGTATAGATATGGTGGCAGATCATCAATAACCACAGCACCGGCAACACCAAGAGAATATATAGAAACCATAAACATTATAGATATAATTGATAACCTATACATCATAAATTCACCTATAACAGTATTACCGCTTAAAATATATCTCTTACGCTATACGTATTATGCTGCAGTATTACTTTTTCTCTGGCCCCTCTGAACACCATATATACTTTTATCTGTTATGTGGGGGGAAGCGGGAACAAACAATAATACGTTAAAAGCTATAGTTCTGGGATGTAACCATGAACCTAATATAAGCTGTTTAAACACATGATATAGTTTAGGTGGTATAGTGTCGAATAGCTCTTATAGTCTTATAGCAAAACTAAACATACGGGGATTACTTGTGAGTGAGTCAGGCGAAACTATCGACATCTACACAATGTATAGGTTTCTCAAATGCATCTATGATAAAACAAGTCAAGGCGAGAGAGAAATGACTATAAGCGATATAGCAGCAATGTGCGATATAGGAAAAAACACAGCAGTTATATACGCTAAGATAGCTGAGATATATGAGCTGATAAACAGCAGGCGCGAGGGAAAGAAAAAGCTGCTTAAAATAAGCGTTAAAGGAATAGAATATCTATTAGCTTTCGAGCGTATACTCTCATTCTTCAAAAAGTAGATAGATTCTCTCTGACAGATCTTTAAATGCTTCATTATGCATTCTTCTTATCTGCTCAAAACTAAGCCTAATATAGCTTTCACGTATTACCAAAGATTCTTTTGGTGGCGATCTACCTTGAAGCATATCAACTATAGGCTCTGGAACACCTCTAGATAGCAAGAATGACGCATTAAATTTCCTAAACAGATACCATCTAAAATTATTAAATCTCTCACGCACCTTAACTTCAGCATTATGCAATGTCATACTATATGTTGTGAATGGTCTTCCAAACTTTACTTCCCTATGCTTCTTAAGAATGTCTTTAAGTCTATCTGTTATAACGCTAAAGAACGCTCTTTTTGTATTTCTTATTTTATCTATTATTACTATACCGCTATCAAGATCTATGTTTTTCCAGTCTAAGCTATCAACTTCACCTGTACGCAAACCAGTTTCAACCATAAACCAAGCCTTAAGACCCAACGTGTTGCTTTGTTCCTTTAATATCCTTATTATTTCTACTACATCGTCCTCTGATAATATCTCATTATTT
>JALTZQ010000103.1:10928-15892 GCA_027046105.1 Pyrodictiaceae archaeon | reverse complement strand
AATCCTCACAAGGATGTATCGGTTTGACGTGCATTCCTCATCCATACTAGTTGCCTTCCACTAGTCTATTGGCTTTATTTTTACTTTTACCGCATTAAGTACTGGTGTCCCTCCCACCCTATGCCTAACCGGAGGCATAAGCGTGTTAATGGGTTTCCCATTGAGCCCTATTACATGCCTTGTTGTCCAAAGCGTCTTCTCGGGTACACTACTAGTTACGACTGCCCTTAGACATACTTCACCATAACTATTGTAGACTAGAACCTTGCCCCCATCCATAATACCACTCCTTTTTGCATCAACAGGATTCACGTAGACCACCGGTGGATGCAAGCCATATACTTCACGGAACTGGCTATTAGTATAGCGTGGATGAGCTCCCGTCAAAAGAATGTAGTCGTCAGGACCTAGCACGATATCCCGGTGCTGTGGGAGAGGGTTTAGGCCTAGTTTTTCAGCCCTAGTTGAATAGAATTCTATCCGGCCCGTAGGGGTCTGATACTCGTTTCGTGGCCTCTGGCGAAGCCTTACCAGCCGCCCCTCTAAAAGATCCTTTATAGTACCCTCCTGAAGCGCATCCTCTACCGCTCTCGCCAATACTTTTAATGGATCATCATAGAGCCAATCCTCCTCTATACCCAGCCTCTTTGCAAGCTCCCAAACCACTTCGTATTCTGGCCTACTTTCCCCCAGGGGCTCCACAACCTTCTTGCCTAGAACTATTGTGGCATGGCCATAGGTGAGGGGGAGATCAGTTTTCTCAAGATATGTAGGCGCTGGGAGCACAAGATCAGCATAACGTGTAGTCGTATTCCAGTGCGTATCGTGCACCACCACGAATACGTCCCTTCTGGCAAGACCCCTTGCAACTAAATGTGATGCAGGTAGAGACTCTACTGCATTAATCCCATAGATATACACATAGTGGAACTCACCCTTATCCAGTAACTCTCCAAGCTCAGCCATACTAACTACCCTACTAGGTTTCGCTCCATAAGTCTCTCCAGTGATCAATGCCAAGTCTAGTAGCCAACCCCTACTATTAGTATAGTAGAATCCACGGTGCTGACCCACTAGGGCTGGTAGGAGGGAAACCACTCTAGCAATATCAGGGCCGTTTGGCGTCCTCGTTAACCCCATACCTATGAACACTACGCTAGGCTTACGCTTCGCATACTCCTCAGCGAACGCCTCAATCAGCTTCTTGGATACACCAGTTACACGTTCCACCCTCTCAAGACTCCACTTGGCAGCCTCCTCAGCGAACTTTTCAAAACCATAAGTATACCTCTCTATGAACTCTCTATCAACCAGGTTGTTGGCTATAAGGTGTCTTGCCACGCCATAAGCAAGTGCTACATCAGTTCCAGGCCTGGGCCTCAAGTGAATATCTGATGCACGTGCTGTCTCAGTTACCCTAGGATCAATGGTTGCTAAGAGGCTACCCCTTCTCCTTCTAGCATTTAACGCTAAGAGCCACAAGTGTATTGCACTAACTGCAGCATTAATACCCCAGAAGACTATCATTTCCATATCTTCTATCTCCTCAGGTAAAACACCATAACTCAACCCATAGTGCAACCCTATAGCCTCATGCCCAGTACTACTACATAGACTATAGTCCGTAGAAGTAGCACCTAGAGCATTCCATAACCGTCTAGTATAATACCATGTTATCAAGCCCATATTGCCAGCATAGCTTATATGTAGTACTGCCTCCGGACCATGCTCCCTCAATACCTCGCTAAGCCTAGAGGCAGCAATATCCAGAGCCTGGTCCCACGTGATCCTTACAAGTCTCCCATCAGGTTTACCGCCAACACGTAGGTAAGGATACAGTATACGGCCACGAGTAAGCCTCAATGGATCACCAACTGCTCTAGGACAAGTAGCACCTCTCGTAACCGGGTGCAACGGATCCCCACGAATACTGGTCACAACCCCCTCACTAACCTCAACTAGTAGTATGCAAGTGTCGTAGCAGTCCCGAGGACATATAGTGCGATAAACCCTCTTGGCCATCAACGACCTCACCATACCCCCTAAGAGTTAGTGGTGCTAGAGGGCATAATGGATGGTTGCACACCAATAACAGCTACCACAACTTCTACAACACGGCACACGAAACGACCACTAAAAGACCGGTGGAAACTCCATAAAGAAGCCCCACTCTTCAATGTTTCCACGCCAAGAACCGTTACTGGGTAATGTTGAAAAACTCTTGGCTCAAAAGCTCGGTCTGCGGCTATCGGGCCCGGGAAACGGGTACCACGACAACATTGTGGCTGGGGGTTTGCCAGGATGGCTCTCTTTCCACTACGCATACCCGAAGAGCCTATTATGGAGGTTGTTGTGGGCTTAATGGCTATTCTTGTTGCTGTACTGGTACTGCCTATGGTGTCTAAGAGGGTTGAGGAAAATCTCGAGCCCTTTTTCCTGCTAATGGGCATCATAGGGTTTACGCTTATATGGAGTTATGGCATTATCCCAGACATTTCCGTTGCACGCGAAATAGTATTGTATGCTATGAAGTCTCCAGTTAGTATCGCTGGACTCCCGATAGGGATAACACAAGTGGTTCTAATAGCTGGTCTCGTATTCTATTACCAGCATCGTAGGATATACCGTGGTGTATTCGCCATACTAAAGCGGCTTGGACTCCCCATCTTCATATTCATTATTGTCACGGTACTAGGGCTTGCATCAAGCATTATCTCGGTCATAGTCAGTGCAGTGATATTATCGGAGATACTCGCCGGTATACCCCTAGATCGTAGGAGAAAGGTAGAATTCACCGTACTGGCATGTTTCGCGCTTGGCTTAGGTGCCGCACTTACACCAGTCGGTGAGCCCCTATCAACCATAGCAGTCTCTAAACTCTCTGGCCCACCATACCACGCCGGTTTTACTTTCCTCTTCGAGCTTCTAGGCATATACATTATACCAGGCGTAATAGCGTTAGCAGCCTATACAGCACTAAGAATTAGCCGTAGAGGACTTACCGGTGTAGTAGACGTCGAGGAAATACACTATACCGAGACGCTACGGTCAGTAGTTTGGAGAGCAATCAAAGTCTATATGTTCGTTGCTGCCCTAGAGCTTCTGGGGACAAGCTTCCTACCGCTAGTCGAATGGTACTTCACAAAGATCCCACCATACGTCCTTTACTGGGTAAACATGGTGTCAGCCGTTCTAGACAATGCTACGCTAACCGCTGCAGAAATAGGGCCAAGTCTAACCATTGCACAGATAAAGTCTGCGCTCATAGCCCTCCTAATATCTGGTGGCATGCTCATACCAGGTAATATACCAAACATAATTGCTGCTGGAAGACTAAAAATAACATCCAAGGAATGGGCACGAGTAGGCGTACCAACAGGAGTAGTGTTGTTAGCAATCTACTTCATCATATTAGTCCTTGAGGGAAGCATAACCTTCTAGACACCCTTGACCCGGACCACACATTTGATGACCACTTATATTTCCACACTAGGACTAGGTGATTCACATGGCTAGGGATTGCGTGTTTTGCAGAATAATACGAGGAGAGCTACCAGCGGTTAAGATATACGAGGATGAATACGTCGTTGTATTTCTTGATAAGTATCCGATAAACCCCGGCCATACACTTATCGTGCCACGGCGCCATGCTGAAAGACTGGATGAGCTCAGCGACGAGGAGGCTACCGCATTGATACGCGTTGCTAAATGGCTTGCACCACGTATTGTCAAGGCTGTAGACGCTGATGGCTACAATGTTGTTACAAATAATGGTAGAGCTGCAGGCCAAGTTATCTTCCACGTGCACCTCCACGTAATACCGAGATTCCACGGTGATGGATGCAGATTTGATTGCAAACGTAATACTCCGAGCTATAGAGAGCTAGCAGAAATCGGGGAAAAGATAAGGAAGGAACTAGGGGTAAGCCACTAAGCCTTAGAGCAAATATAGTAGTGATGCCTTGTCGTGCTCGTGGACTAGTATTTTACCCTCCCCACATCACCTCTTGATCTCTATGGCGAATAGTCTTGGAGTACACTGTTCTAGGCAAAACCGGAGTAAAGATTTCCCGTATCGGGCTTGGTGCTTGGCAGTTTAGTGAGGCTTGGGGCGTAACTGATTACAAGGTTGCAAAAACTGTTATAGCTAAGGCCGTTGAGCTCGGGATAAACTTCTTTGATACAGCAATGGTCTATGGTCTTGGCATGAGTGAGGTCTTCCTAGGCCAAGCTCTTCGGGAAACCGGGGTACGACGCGACGAAGTAGTAGTCTCTACCAAGATTCCAGGAGAGTTCCTTAACCCACTAGATATCTACAGATCCATAGAGAAGAGTCTACGCAATCTAGGCATGGACTACGTGGATATACTACTAGCTCATTGGCCTCCTTGCTGGCACAATTTCCCTACATGCGAGTATGCTCGAGCAATGGAGAGGCTAGTGTTAATGGGCAAAGTAAACTATTTGGGTCTCAGCGACTACCCAGTAGAGCTTGTAGAAGCATTTAGACAATGCCTATCGAGAACTGACGTCGTTGTACTCCAGATAAGATATAACCTAGTGGAGAGATGGGCTGAAAAAGCCCATATCCCATACGCTGAAAAACACGATATGACTGTGCAAGCGTGGAGCCCTATAGCTAAAGGCGCGCTTACGGGCAAGTATGAGCCAGGCAAACTAGAGTTCCAGGACGTCCGTAGCAGGGACCCACTATTCCATCCCGAAAACTACTCCAGGGTTTG
Source organism: Pyrodictiaceae archaeon (assembly GCA_027046105.1). The sequence goes on along the minus strand of JALTZQ010000103.1, from coordinate 11,150 downwards.
GGCCATTGTCGGCTTACTCCGAGAAATAGGTGAAAAGTACGGGAAGAAGCCAGTACAGGTTGCCCTCAACTGGCTTATAACAACAAGCCCCGTCGTAGTACCAATACCTGGTGCTAAGAGCCCTGAACAAGTGGAGGACATAGCTGGTAGTGTAGGTTGGAGACTATCCTATGAAGACTGGAGACGACTAGAAGAGGCAACAAGGGATCTACCAATAAGCTA
>JALTZQ010000103.1:0-10918 GCA_027046105.1 Pyrodictiaceae archaeon | reverse complement strand
ACTCAGTAGCCTATGTTGAGAAGGAGACAAGAATAGAATAAACCCCTCCTCGAACCGGAACCCTACTCCCACAACATCTTCAGGGTGTTTTGCAGCCCTGCACTGGGTTTCTAGCTTTCCACCCCACCACATTGCCCGGTATAACCACAGCACCATGATTATCCGGCCTTGTAATCCATACCGTGGCTTTTATTCCCCTCTTCTGCACCCAGTTGACCACAGTCTCGTAGACGTGTTGTGCACGCCAACGATTCTCCACTATAGTCCATAGTGTTGGCCCCCAACTTGACTGCAAGAGTGGTATCCTATGAGACTCGTATAGTAGCTGGTATAGCTCCTCCGCCTCATTACAACAATATGTAGTCTCTTGGCCATGCCTCATCCAGTACTCCCCAAGCACACGATTATACTCTGCAATTGATTCCACAAAGCAATTATAGTCTTCCTCGACTATACACGCCATTATCCCAGATAATGCAGTACGTGCGACTCTCGCTGTATACTCGTCAGGGGCCTTCTCTAGACTCTCCAATATCTCATCTTCTCTCTGCTTGAGCCTCCTTATCCTTTCAACGTGATCTTCAAGCACGACTACGACGACTCTCCACTGTGGTGGTATAGGGTAGTGTAGGAGAAGTCTAGGATGACGATCGGGTCGTCGACCAGTATCAGCTATGAAGCCCCCATATAGGAAGCTGTAGAGGCCCAAACTGCTCCATTTTAGTCTACCCAGATGGCTAGCGGCCTTCTCTACATCAACCACTGTAAGCACCTTGTCCTCCTGTGCCGCCAATACAACTACTGTGGCAAGAGCGAGAGCAGTTGTACCACCTAGGCCTACACCTCGCGGTATAGCCTCCCTTACACGTACATGAACCCCATACTTAGCACCAAGCTTCCCAATAAAATGATGGATTAAGTCGGCTCCAGGACCATCAACAACTACTTCGCTAAAGGGGCACGCTTCAATAACTGTCCTTGGATACGCTATTGTAATACCAAGTGTGCCAAGTATGCGACCAAACTTATAGCTTAACTCATAATTACCTATATGGAGATGAGCTGGTACTGAGACAACTACACAGTCCTCCTTCCTCACGGCCTAAGCCATACCCTCCCTGCCCTTCATGGTCTCCGGTTCAAGGGGTTAATGGCACCCTAAAGACCCTTTTCATGCGTTCAACAATACTGTTAGGCAAGTATATATTGTCGAAGATACTGCCACTAGATTCTCTTAAAGCAAGAGCTTCTACAATTCTACGGTAACGTCCCCCTACTATACCACTTGCTATTACTGCTGCTCCCTCAGCAGCTTCCTTAACCCTCTTGCCCCTTCTCCTAATGGTTCTAACCTCTGCGTCAATTCCGTGTTCTCCTAGCCACACCCGTAGCCTTGGCGTAAGCTTCTCCATAAACCATTGCGTCCGGGTGAACCGACCACTAAGAAAGACATATTGGGGCTTGGGGACAGAAACCAAGAGTACAGCTATGTCCTTGAGAACCGCCTCCACCATGGCTTCTATCGCTCCCTTAGCCTTCTCATCGCCAGCTCTTGCTCTCCGGCCAAGCTCCTCAATATCTTCGGGGTTTTCTAGGCCCGCGATATCTGCTGCTCCACCACGAAATAGAAGCGCTTTGCTAAACCCAGGCTCGGTACTGCATAATGCATAGGCGAGCTCGGCATCCATGAACCCCATACCTAGGTAGCCCGTATAGCCACTTGTACCACCAACTCCGTCGACTATCCTACCCCTCTGTACTGCTATTGCAGCTGTATAGGCATAGCCCACTTCTACGGCAATAGCATCTACTGTAGTAGGGTCTACACCCTCATCTAGGAGATTTGCTAGGAGAGCTGCTACAGTGAATACCTTATCCGCTGTACCCATGTCTATACGATTAGCTTTTCTCCACCAAGGCACTGTGGGTAAGTGGATCACGCCGGGCACAAACCATACGGGGAGCCCACTTGAGGAGAGCTTCTCCATGAGCATCCTCAGCCCTATTATCTTTAGCCTTCTCTCTGCATCAGGTGGAGAAACAAAGGTAGCCTCTGCTATGCCCTCTCTACTAGTACTCTTAGCGGGTTGAAGAGGGAGTCCATACCCACTTGGAGCAACAATAGCATCAATACCGCCAATCCTCTCTATACTTTCACGGATAACGTGTATAGGCTGCTCTGGATCCACAGTAACAATATCCCGTGGTATAACCTCGTCGAGGAAAACCTCGCCCGTCTCGTCATCAAAGCCGAAAATATCCATACTCTTTGTTCCAGGATCTATACCTATCACGCGTGGCAAGGAGCGAGCTCAGCCCTTAGGGATTGCGACACTAGTAGTAGGGGCCTAAAAGCCACTCGTTACCAATGTATACCTCTCTAACACCAGCTTCACGTACAGCTCTTACAGCCTCCTCCATGTGTCGTCTACTCGTTGGCGGCAAATCCCTCATCACGTGATCGGGGTGAAAGGCAAGAAGCACCATAGGCACATTACTAGGCAGACCAGCAACATACTCAGCAATATGCCGTACCTCCTCTACATCAACATACCCTGGCACTAGAAGGACACTAACGACTAGAAGAGGAGGATTAGACCTCTTAACACCCATCTCAGCAACTACTCTTGCATTCTCTTTAAGCCTCTTAACCGCCTTCTCTCCATCAACCCCCGTCAACGCTTCATAGATGCTCGGTGTCCATGCTTTCCAGTCAATCTTGACAATACCCCCAGATACAAGGCTTAACCAAGCCATTTGCCTCATTATGGCTGGGTTCACTAGACCATCAGTTTCCCAACATATCCTCTTGGGCAACTTGGACTTGTTTTCCTCAAGTACCCTCCTAGAAACCTGGAGAAGCAAGGGTGTATGTGGAGTTGGATCTCCGCCAAAATAACATATACAAGTTACTCTAGGATCAAGACTCTCACTAACGAGGTCATTAGCCGTCTTAACGTAACCTCTCCGCGGCTCTCCACCACTAACTATTAGTTTATGCTCCCAGTTCTGGCAAAATACGCAATCCAGAGGACACCCACCTAGAAAGACAGCTAGGTTATAGAACCCGTATTCAACGCCCTCCGTGAATGTATAGTCTGGGTACCCCCTAGCCGTAGCCGCTGGGCAAACCGGTGTAGCAACACAATTAGTTGGATGAGGATCCAAGTACGTATACACCACGAGCTTATCCTTGCCAGCCAATGGCTCCAAGCGGCCACCACGTGCACGCCATACACCACAATAGCCTGTAGCCCCTTCGGGAATCCTACACTCGTTCACACATATCCTACACTGCAACCCACTCGTAGGCCTAGAGATAGGGAGCCTCAGCTTGGAGCGCCACGCTATCCTCCTACGCCGTACAATAGCAAGTGCTTCTCGTGGTTTCTGACGTAAACACGTTGTACACACGTTTAGCGAATCACTAATAACGACATCCTCCCTGCCACAAATAACACATTTCCCCAAGACAATACACTCCCGGAGGCCACAAACCCAGAGAGAAGAGTTATGGAGGGAAAGGCTCCTCATTTAGCTTATCTTCCACCCATACTCACCTATAAGCGGGACGAATAGGCATGGCGTGACACGCTTATAGTCTAGTGTACCATCGCTCTTCTTCTCTATAACGTAGAGGTATTGGAGGAAGCTATCCCCAACTGGTATAACCATTATACCTCCCGGCTTCAATTGCTCGATAAGGGGTTTCGGTGGTTCTGGTGCAGCTGCAGTAACAACTATACGGTCATAAGGGGCTTTCTCTGGATACCCCTTAGTCCCATCACCAACTACCACTGTGACCCTATCGCTATACCCTGCCCTACGTAGATTCGCCATAGCTCTCTTCGCTAGCTCTGGTAGCCTCTCAATACTGTACACGTGACCCCATTCCTGCCTTGGGGCATCACTAGGTGCAACTATTTCCGCCATCACTGCTGCATGATACCCGGATCCCGTCCCTACTTCGAGCACCTTCATACCTATACCTAGTCTTGCCTCCTCACACATAATGGCAACCATGTGGGGTGCACTGATAGTTTGACCATAACCTATGGGGAGCGGTTGGTCAACGTAAGCTTCGCACCTCAAGTCCTCCGGGACAAACAACTCTCTAGGCACACGTAGCATCGCTTGCTCAACACTCGGTGATCGAATAACTCCCTCCATGCGAAGTCTCTCGACAAGTTTTTTACGTTGCTCTTCAAGCCACTCACTACTACACTCCAAAACCCTCTACACCCACCATTAAAGCCAAGGTTCTACCCAATAACCCCTCCCCTCGAACACCCTTTAGCCTTCCCTGGGAACAGTCTAGGGAGAGCTAGCCATTAACACTCGGGAAGAGGGAGTATAGGGAATTGGCAACCTCCACGGAAATTATGCCTACATGTATTTGTCTGAGGGCTTACAAAGGTAAGGGGCACCCAAACATAGCTGCTACCCATGAGACTACATTGGAGGTCGTTGAGGAGGCCAGGCTTACGCCACGCGGTGACTGTATTGTATGCGTCTCAGCCAAACCGAGCAAGAAAAATTGTAGACAATGCGTTGAAAGGAAGACATGCTTGGCTGCAGCCATCCTCATAGCCATGGATGCTGACGGCATTGTACGTGTAGAGAAGCTTCATGGTAAGTGTGGTGACTGGAAAAAACCCATCATAAGAGCAAGTGGTAATTGCCGCGACGCCATACTATGTAGTACTGGTCGTGCATCCTCCACACTTAGTAGAGAGATTATTGAACTACTTAGGTCGGGATTCACACGTTGCATCCTCTTCGTGACGGTGATTGGCCTAGATGAGTACTTGGAGGAGGAGGCACAAATACCAGCAGAGTCCAGGGATAGTAAGGGTATAATGGATGGTGCTAACCTGTAAAGGCTAGGAGGAAAGTGCACGAGGATCACGCTCTCGTTTACTTTCGCCTCAAACCCTCCACTGGTGTAGGTCATGGGAATGGTGGGGATCTACGCGAGGCCGGACATGGCTGCTGCTTTATCGGCAGTCAAGCAGGTGTATAATGTGCTTGAGGAGCTTGGCGTGAAGCCTCTCATCGAGCTCTCACTCCGCCCTTTCCTTAGCGGTGGCGATGGCTACGAGTTCTTTGATATCCGTGTTGAAGTGCCAGAGAAGATTGTAGTTATAGGCGGTGATGGCACACTATTAAGGCTTCTTTGCAATATAGGCGAGAGAGGAGACCCAATTATCCATCCGATAAAGATGGGGCGTAAGGGGTACTTCTTTGAACTAGACCTCTACCGTGGGATAGAGAAACTACGCGACTTTGTAGAAAACAGGTTCTGGGTTGAGGAGCTGCAACGGCTACACATAGACATCTACCATGGTGACGATGAGAACGTGTACAGGATAGACACTGCTCTCAACGAGGCTGCGATCGTGTCACCTGGCTCAAAGACGATAACTCTCCGAGTAGAAGTTGATAGAGAAGTTGTCTATGAGAATCTAGAAGGTGATGGAGTTGTCGTTGCAACACCTGCAGGCTCAACGGCTTATTCCCTTAGTGCTGGTGGACCAATACTCGATAGGAGCATGGAGGCTATAGTCGTGACCCCACTAAATCCTCTAGGATGGGCACGATCCCTGGTAGTCTCTGGTTCATCTAGGGTAAACGTCTTGCTTACAAGGAGTAGTAGGTCATCACTCCTCTTCATAGATGGGCAAAGGTATCACCGTTTACGGCCCGGTGAGGGGTTTGTCGCGCGTAAATCAAGTAAACCAGCACGTATCGCGAGGTACGGGAAGCGGAAGAGGATTGCCTTGCCCTGGTAATATGAGGGTCCTCGTCCTCGATACAACTGGGTTTCTCGCAGCTATACAGCTAGCTGCCTATCGCGACCTCGTCTATACAACTCCTAGTGTCCTAGAGGAAGTCCGCGACTCAGCCAGTACCGAGAGACTAATCTACACCGTGGCTTCGGGTCGCCTAGAAGTCGCTGAACCATCCAGTAGGGCACGAAAGACAGTAGAAGCTAAGGCTCGCGAAATAGGAGAGAAAAACCTATCAAGCACCGACATTGATGTTGCTAGTCTTGCACTGGACTTGGCCCATAGAGGATGCAAGGTGCTCGTAGTAACGGATGATTATGCGCTCCAGAACCTCCTCTCACACCTAGGGATAGAGTACATGCCTCTCCGTACAAGAGGGATTAAGGAAAGGAGGCGCTATCGAATTATATGTCCCGCCTGTGGCTACCAGACAAAAAACCCGAAGGAGACCACTTGCCCCGTATGCGGCACGCCTCTAGTCAAGAAGAGAGTCTAGATATAGAGACATATCACTAGGAGGATAGTGAAGGCCATGAGGCGGCCAAGCTCTATGAATCCTAGTCGTCTTATCTCATTATGTTCAACTTTGCTTGTCCTTAGTGCATTGTAGAGGAGCTTTACTGTAGGCTCGACCAGGGCTACTATTATCAATGGCTTATAGGCTACTAGGGCGAGAGCAGGCACCCATACCATGAAGCCTATCCACGGATTAAATGATCTATATGGTAGTCTCGACTCAACGTATGCTGATGTAGACGCTACGTAGAGAGAGTATAGGATCCAAAAAACAATACCATCCACCGTTAATACTCCTAGCACTGCTGGCACAGAGAGAGCCGGCAGTGCAGGGACAAGCGAGCCAACAACATATGCTATGGGGTGACGTGGGCCAAGAATAAACAGTAGTGCCGTCGCGATTACCAGTATAGCTATAGCTCCAAGTAGAGCTTCTAAGATAAACGGGTAAACCATGGCTAGAACAGCATAGGGCACACCATTGAGAATTCCTGCCTTCAACAGCATGGACAAGTTCTTTGAGCGCGCAGCGTTAAAACCAGCATCGAAAGACAGTAAGTGTAGGACGAGTAGTATTATTGCAGCAACAAATCTGTCGATACTGCTCGGCGACGATAGTACTAGTGCACCAGAAACACCAAGCACCATTATACCTGCAACACTAGGTTCACGTGGAAAGCGGAGAAGCCTCTGCAAGCTATCCCCCCTTAGAGGCAAGGCGTCTTATGGCATGGCCGGCTATTGCCCTACTCCTAGCTAGGCAATCTCATGTAGTGGCCGCAATGGCTATACCGATTGATAGGAGGATGGAGCCTACTATGACGCGACCACGGAGCTTTTCACCCGCTATAGTCCATGCCACGAGTTGTACTAGTATAGGGTTTGCAGATAAACCAACGCTTACAATGCTAGCTGGTAGTAGTGATAAAGCTGCAATATAGGCTAGAGCGCCAAGTACATAACCTGTTAAACTAGCACCAATAGTTTCGACTGGTCCTTTCAACACACTCCATCTAGCCATGATAGGGGCTAGCAGGGCTACTGTGTATACAGCACGTAGTGTAGCTACATGGACACTTGCTGCAAGCAAGTTCCCTGTAAGGGCATATGCCTCTTCCACTGCCCATTTGTAGCCATAGTTACTTGCTGTCCAGATTAGTGACGTCACTATTGCAGCTACAAAGCCCTTAGGATCACCACGACCACCACCATAATAGACAAGCCATATACCACCAACACTTAGCACTGCAGCAGCCAAAATACTCCAACTAGTCACACCTAGCAAGTAATCCACGAGACCAGTCCAGACAACGAAGAGATAGGCTGTGGGCAAAGCAATACTAGCTCCCGTACGTGAAATAGCATAGACAAACATTGTATCACCAACAACCGTACTAACAACACCACCAACGATAACACCTAGATGAAAAACCAGGCTCATCCACGGCACATTGCAGGGGAATCCTAGGAGAACCGCAATTGGGAGCGTGAAGATAAGTGCAAATAGCATACGCCAACCATTAAATGCTAGAGGGTCAAGACTTGGATCACGCGAGGCAAGCCTACTTATAAGGCTAGGGGCAAGACTCCACATGATAACGGCAAAACCAACTAAGCCCAAACCTAGTAGTTCCACAATCTTTCACCGCATCACCATGTAGGGGGTTGGGCTCAGTCCGACCGCTAAACAACATCCCCAGGTTGGGTTCTGAACTAAGCCTTCACATCACGGCCAGCCATACCGGGCTTTAACACCCCAGAGCCATTGATTAAGAATATGTACAAGCTATTTGAGGTGAACCTAGCGCCGGTTAAAGGCTATTCGAAAAAGATGCTACAAACACACGACTATACTGATGCACTTAGGGATAGGGCATAAAGACACGTTGAGTCCGCATACTAGATGGTTTCTTCGAGTCGAAACCTTTACTGAAGAGGTTTAAGCTAATCACGCTTTACTTGGTTTTGATTTTGTCCTCAAGCTCGGGGTCGAGTACTACTATGTTTTTGCATGTTTCCTTCAATTTTGTGTTGACGAAGTCTATACCAGCATCAATATCGTGGAAGACTATTGTGTAGAGGTAGCTGGGTGTACGGGCTTTAACTTTAAGTACTCTTTTCTTGCGCCGACCTTCCTCGGTTTCAACTCTTGTTACACCCAGCTTGACACGGCATTCACTAGCTCTTGAGGCTACTTTTAGGAACTCTTCCGGGTCGCGTACCTCCTTAGGCATCTCCGTGCTCCCCGTGCATGGGCTGTGGCTCCACTCCTAGGCTATATAAGTAGTCCTCCCGAGTGCTAGGCATGTTTACGGGATTACACGGTACCATGCCTTAGCCGATAGCTTATAGCCTCGGGTCGACGTGGCGTGCTAGGCCAGTATTGGCCAAAGAGAGTACTAGTGCTTATGGAGGCTGGTATTAGCGGTTTCTATATCGCTATTACACGTGGACTTGCACCTATTCTCCTATCCAGTGCTGGCTATGGTCTCGCCGACATAGTGTTATTGAACGTTGTTGCCTATAGTGTTGGTGTTGCCGCGGTTGCTATCCTTTACAGCTACGGCGTTCTAAGTCGTTTAGGGAATAAGCTAGCACTAGTTCATGGTATTGAACGTATCCTATGGGGCATCATACCCCTAACAGTGGCCACGGGTGGCCTAGTCTACCCTATCTACTCTCTTGCCATAACTACAGCTCTATTCTCCAGCATATTGCTAGCTGTCTACATATTCTCTTCCTTCCCTGAACCACATAGGCTAATGGCCTATCGTGGCTCACTCACCGCTGCGTCAAGCATTGCTGGGCAGGTAGTGGCTGTACTCGTCTTAATCTATGGAGAAGGATTCGCCAAGTATATTGGCCTCTACCTCTTGGCAATGCTTGTAGGTATTATTGCAACAATTGTACTTTGGGCTTCAAGGCCCAAAACCTCTACCGAGAGAGCAAGCATTACGCAAACCAGTGAAGCCCCTGTCGTGGCCTTTGTTTTCACATTGTTCCTACTATCATCGACAGCTGTCATCGGCGTTCTATGGGCACCCTACCTCATGGAAGTTCTTGGTGCACCCGATTATCTAGCAGCTAGCCTAGGCCTTGCACAGATGGCGACCAATGTCTTTTCGAGCCTTCTTTGGGCAGGTAGGAAACTAGAAACCTATAGATGGGCAATCATACTATCTGCCATGGTCCCCATCCTCATAATTTCCACACCAACCCCTACACTACACATCGCCATCGCCGTACTCTATGCTATCGGGCTTACAGGTACAACAATGCTGGCTAGCCGAATCTACGCCATGGCTGCCCGGAGGGAGAACCCCTATCGTGCAGCTACGATGCTTGTAGCTGCTACCAGTTCTGCACAAGTACTAGGATTAGCTACGGTTCTAGCACTACTCCCCATGGGTCCATGGGCCTTCTTCCCAGTATCAACAGGGTATGCTTTGGCTGCTCTAGCACTAGCATTACTCGCCCTCAAACCAGTCGCCATAGCCCCACCACACATGGTTGCGTTATACTCTAGGATTGTGTACACGACAAGCATAGCTGGATATAGCTTCATAGTATTCACGGTAAAAAGCTACGTCTACCTTACAGCAAGACTCACTGGAGCCTACATGGCCCTCTTACTGCTCTACCTACTTTACCGGATAATCTACTACCTCTCACACCCTACTACGCCGTGATACTGGTGATGCAGTGGGGCTGAGTGCTATTTTAGGGAGGAGTATGTGCAAAATCCTTCATACCATGGAGTAATGGTGTTTAGTATGGCCATTAACGAGACTAGCCTACTAGTGCTTGAGGAGGCTTTACGCGAAGCCATACGTGATCTCGTAGATGTTGCCCCACGCATATTGTTGGCACTTATCGCAGTCTCAATAATAGCTATCATAGGCATTATCCTTGTTAGATTTACAAGGAGGCTTCTTAGCCTCTTCCGAGTAGATGAATTACTGAAGCCCATTGAGGAAAGATACCAGGTACCCTTTACACTAAGTGGGCTCATAGTAACCCTTATAGGCATTGGCATTGGAATGATAGCGGTGTACACAGCTGCTTACATAGTATCCCCTAGCATTCTCCCACTTATAGATCAAGCTGTAGATGTCGTGGGGAGGATAATTAGCGTAGTACTCATGATAATAATTGTTTCTACAGCGCTTGCTGTCGCCTTTGACAAGATGAGGGTTGAGACAAGGCTACGGGGCTTCATGATGCTCTTAACAATGCTTATCTCACTCGTGCTCATAATAGACATTTCCGCTCTTAGCAATGAGCTTAAACAAGCAATAGCATGGGGGCTTAGCCTTGGTATAGGCCTCTCAATAGGAGTATTCACTGCCTGGTACTTCTTTGGCGAAGCCATCCAGGCTCATAGGCCACGTAGGGGAAAGCAGGAGAGCTAGGAGAATGGGTATGCTTCTAGGCTAGTAATTTCTACTTCACTGAGAACATCCTCTACAACCCTCTCGGGAGTTACTCCACTCCTACGGTACTCGGGGGCAAGGATTATTCTATGGGCAAGGACTGGTACAGCAACTTTCTTTACATCCTCTGGTAAAACATAGTCACGGCCATTGATAAGTGCTAGCGCTCTTGCAGCAAGA
>JALTZQ010000102.1 GCA_027046105.1 Pyrodictiaceae archaeon | reverse complement strand
GTTTGCCTCTGGGGTAGGTCTAGTCTATGATGCTTTTGCTGAGGCTCTAGGTGGTTTCGAGAAAATAGAGCAAATGGCACGTATCGAGGACGTTACACCAGCCCTAGTTGTCCCCGCACTGGCTGGATTGAGAACACCCTATAAGCCCTATTTACAGGGTGCTCTCCTTGGTGTTTCACCAGGTTTTAAGGCATCTTCTCTAGCTAAAGGCCTTGTCCTTGGTACAGCGCTACTCATTCGCCACATTTATAGCCTTGTAACACGGTATGCTGGCAAGCCACTAAAGGTTAGGATTGGTGGGGGATTATCTAGGCTTAATGTCCTCGTTGAGTGGGTTTCTTCTGCGCTAGACATGCCTGTTGAGAGGAGCGTTGAACCTAACGATTCTGCCCGTGGTGCTGCACTCTTAGCTGCTTATGCTGCAGGGCTTATATCGCGTAAAGATCTCTACAATCCGCCACTCCAGCTAGAACAAGTAGAGGGCTCGTATGAGCGGATTAGTGTGGAGGCTGAAGTGGCGTGGCGGAAACTAATAGATGTCCTAGGCTCCAAGAGTTTCTCAAAGCTATTAGCAAGGATCCTGGGGTAATTGTTGAAGAATCCCCTGAGCCTACAGTAGAACCGGTATTCCAGCGCTGGCCACGCCAGCTAGACATGTGGCCACTTGAAATGCTAATGGTGGAAGCTGGGTGGCGTCCTCGTCCACCCATAGTAAGGGCTATGGATGTCTCTGCGGTTTCGAATATTCTACGTGAAGCTACTAGACATGGAGTCTGCATTATCCCACGTGGAGGAGGCTCTAATGTTGTTGGAGCAGGCTATCCAGCTCAGTGCTGTGTTCTACTCGACCTAACAAGCCTTGATAGGATATTGGGGTTTAGCCCAGAGGACCTATACGTTTATGTTGAGGCAGGAATCTATGTATCAAAGCTCGAGGAATGGCTAAATAAGCGTGGCTACACCCTATCCTACCATCCACAGTCTAGCCTATTAGCGACTATAGGCGGCTCCATATCAATGCTTGGTAGTGGAGCCTATACTCCAGGACGAGGCAACGTAGAGGATCTAGTACTCTGGCTCGACGTAGTACTAGCGAGTGGTGAGGAGATTACTGTCGGCTCTACAAGGTCTCCTCGGGGATGGGAGGGGCCCGGCATCAAGCACTTGTTCATAGGTGCAGAGGGTAGTCTTGGAGTTATAGTTGCTGCTGGGCTACGTATACGCCCTAAACCAGCTATAGTAGTCGATAAAGCATATGCTATGCCTGGGTTCCAGGAAGCACTAGAAGCAGCCAAGAAGCTTACCTTATGGGGTAGGCCAAGCATCATACGTGTAATCGATAAAACCGAGGCTATGCTGCTCCACAACCTCGATAAGGCGTTGCTCTTAGTACGTCTTGAGGGAGATGATGAGGAGCTTATAGAGGCTGAAGAGCGTTACGTAGACCGGGTTGCACAAGGCCTTGGCGGGAGTGAAAGAGATGAAGTCTTCCAGCACTGGTGGCGGACAAGGCAAAGATACGACGATTATGTGGCACAATTATGGAGTGCTGGCTTATGGTTCGACACTATAGACACTGCTGGCTACTGGAGCATACTCGCTAGGCTTAACCAGAGACTAATCGATGAGCTATTTAGTTTGAAGGGTGTAGTTGCCGTATTTAGTCATGCAGGCCACTTCTACGTTAACGGGGGAAGCCTATACCATACTGTCGTTATGGAGCGTAATCCGCATGTCTACTGGCGTGTATGGAGGAAGGCAGTAGAGATTGCCATGGAGGAGGGAGCTTCAATAACACACCAGCACGGCTATGGACTCCTACGCGGGAAATGGACACCTAGTGCCCTAGGCGACAACTACACAATCTACTGTCTAGTCAAGAAGGTACTGGATCCAGAGAAGGTCCTTAACCCCTATGGGCTACCAGCAAGGTGTCACTGTAAATGAGGTTTGACATTGCTATTGTAGGGGCTGGTATTGTAGGGCTCTTCACCGCCTACATGGTGGCCGAGCAGCTAGGCTACACTATCGTTGTCCTCGAGAAGGAGAAGGAGCCCGGCATGGGGGTTTCTGCTCGCTCAGCAAACGTAATACACGTCCTGCAGCCACCCTTCAATAGCTTAAAGAGCAAGCTATGTCTAAGAGGAAACATGCTTTACCATAGACTAGCCCCCGAGCTAGGTTTCCGCGTAGAGAGGACGAGAACTATACTTGCAACGACAAAGCATAGCATGAAGCCTATTGCGTGGATGCTAGCAAGGATCCTACACAGGATGCTAGGACGTAGCTATCCAGTATACTATGCTCCTGGCCGCAATGTACGTGATCTTGAACCCGAGGCCTCTGATAGGATTGTTGCAGGCGTAGTGATAGAGGGCTATGGTATCGTAGACTATGCAGAGCTTATTAATGCCCTTACACGCGAGATACGTGAAAACGCTGAACTACTACTAGAAGCATATGTTGAAAGAATCGATACCAGTTCCGATAACACTGTCTTACACACTAGCATGGGTGAGGTGAAGGCGAGAGTAGTAGTTAACGCTGCCGGGCTCTACGCCGATGACATCGCTAGGTCTGCTAGCGAACCCTTCTACAGCATAAAGCCCCTTAAAGGAGTAATGAGTATACACGATAGCCCTAGACTACGCAACATACTAGCCCCTCTAGAAATCTCTAAAAAAGAGACGAAAGGTGGTGGAGCAATACCCCAAGCCAATGGGAGTCTACTTCTTGGGCCAAACAATGCTGGAATCGTATCCTCTAAAACTGATGAAACCTATAGCCCAGAAGACCTGGACTGGCTAAGGAATCGTTTCCAGCCCCTCCTATCCCGTGAAATACCATTACCTAGGAGAATAGTTGTCGGTCTACGTCCTACCGTAGAGGAGAGGGACTTCATAATAGAGTGGAGCCGGCGAGGAGCACCAATAATACATCTCGTTGGGATAGAGTCTCCTGGTCTAACAGCTGCCCCAGCAATAGCAGAAATAGTTGTAGAGATGCTACGAGAGAGACTAGGCAAAAACCGGTAGAAGTAGGAATGGGGTACTCTACATGTTTTAGCGGTGACGCATGGTTTACAAGCATGAGTAGTGTACTGGAGGCTCTTCTCAGGAACTCGATGGACTGTATCGTTGAGGTATATGCTGGACCAGGATGCATTACGGTGGTTGAGTATTGTGGAGGCTATGTCGCAGTAATGGAGGAGAAGAAGGAGCAACAAGTAGGGGGGTTAAAGGCACCCGTTTTAGGAATAAAACTCTATGCAGCAAAAGAGAAGTGCAAAAGGCTATGGATAGCCCTGGCGAGGGGTGGAGGCTAGGAAGACCACAGTTAAAGACCCGTCTAGTATTACTCCTTGTAGCTCTAAACCTCGCTGTTATTGCTGCCCTAGTACTGGTAGGTGGAGGCTACGAGCCATACATCATGGCTCCACTACTAGCCGCTATACTCGTCGCTGAGCTCGTCCGCGCTATAAGACTAGCACTCATAGCTCATGAGTACTTCGGTGAGCATCCATGGAGGATGTTGCCGAGAGCACTGCTAGCAAGGCTACTAGGTAACACCGTCTCCACATTAACACCGTCAGCTCTAGGCGGGGAACTCGTAAGAGGGCTCATAGTACTAAAAGAACTGTCTCCCCGAGCAATAGCAGTAG
>JALTZQ010000101.1 GCA_027046105.1 Pyrodictiaceae archaeon | reverse complement strand
CCGGCATACTAAGGGAGCACGAGCTAATCATAGCTATATTTAAGACTGCCGCTAAAACGCCTGTAAGTATTGCAGGCCTTCCGATCGGAATAACGCAGGTAGTACTCATCGCAGGTCTAGCATTTTATTATTATAATAAAAAACTTAAGGAGATAGTTAACAGCCTTGTTGAAAAATATGGCCTTCCAGCATTTGCGCTAGCTGTCACGTTGATATTGGGCATGATTTCTAGCATCATAAGTGTCATAGTTTCAGCCGTCATACTAGCCGAGATAGCAGCAATACTGAAAATTGATAGAAAATCAAAAATAGAATTTATTGTTATAGCATCATTTTCACTCGGCTTAGGAGCAGCTCTTACACCTGTAGGTGAGCCGCTCTCGACAATCGCAGTATCCAAGCTTGGCGAGTCATTCGACTATCTTCTTAGATTATTAGGAGCATATATCATACCTGCAGTATTTGTCTTATCACTGTATGCATGGTATAGAATGAAAAAAGCCGAGATAGTGAGCGAAGAAGGAGCGATCCATGTTGAAAGTCTAAGGAATGTTGTATATAGAGCTGTAAAAGTCTACATGTTCGTGGCTGCTTTAGAGTTGCTGGGGGCCAGCCTAATACCGTTGACGGTCTGGTACTTCTCTAAGATGGAGAGTTGGATGTTGTATTGGGTGAATACTATAAGCGCTGTGGTCGATAATGCCACCTTGACTGCAGCTGAGATATCGCCCTTAATGACTCCAGAACAAATTAGAAGCGCTCTCATGAGCTTACTTATCAGCGGTGGTATGCTGATACCAGGCAACATACCAAACATAGTAGCAGCGGGGAGACTAAGGATATCAATGAAGGAGTGGGCAAGGATAGGCGTCCCCATAGGGGTAGTGATGCTGTTCGCGTTCTTCGTCATACTTCACGTCTTAGAGCTACACATTGGTTTTTAGCAAGCCAGCCTCCCTTAACTGTTCTATGACGTACTCTCTAATCTTGTTGACGTCGGGTAGCTCTTGAACTAACTCGCCATTATCTAAGTACTTGACCAGCATAGGCTTCGCCTTCCTACCATCGGGACAATTGGGAGCCTCGCTGCCCCACGGGAGCACATAATCATTTAATGCTCTGCAACGGTACAACTGTTTTGCTCCGGGTATCTTGCCTCTCTTAGTGATAGGCATCCAGCCTTGGCCTCTGTTCACTTCAACCACGTCCATGCTGAGGTCTATGTTGGGCGCAGCAGCTATACTTGTTCCAACGCCGAAACCGTCGACTATGTCTTTAAGTTCTGTGATTCTCTCCTCGTCGAGCCCCCCGCTAACAAAGATCTTAACGTGCTTGAATCCGTTAATGTCCAGGGTCCACCTTACCTCCTCTACTATGTCACGCATCTTTCCTCTTCTGCTACTAGGTGTGTCAAGCCGGACACCAGCCAGCTTCTCGCTTAACGCTCTAGCAGCCATCAAAGCTTCCTCTCTCTCATCATAGAAAGTATCAACTAACGCTATTACAGGCGTTTCATTGCCATACTTTTCGGCGAAGGCGGACCAAGCTTTCACCTGATCACCAAATACTATAATCATTGCATGAGGCATTGTGCCACGTGGCTCCACTCCAAGGTACTTTCTAGCCTCCACCCCACTCACTCCATCCAGGCCGCCTATGTATGCAGCTCTATCAGCCGCAGGCGCTACCGCAGGGTGTAATGCCCTTAAGCCAAAGAAGAGGACAGTCTTATTGCCAGCTGCTATTCTAACCCGTGCAGCTTTAGTGGCTATGCTTGTGGAGAACCTTAGAACGCCTAGAAGCGCCGTCTCAAGCACTCCGAAGTCCACATAACGACCCTCTATAATCATTAAGGGATATTTTCTCCTAAAGAGGGTCCCCTCGGGAACAGCGTAAACCGTAACGGGTCTGCCCTTTAGTAGAGCGAGCGCCTCTTCAAGGCCGGCAAACACGGCCCACTCATAGCCCTGTGGAAGTGAATATGCGTGAACCTCCATTCTAACCTTTACATCCTCTAGCCCAGCATGCTTAACCGTCTCGACGGCTCTTATGAAGTATATATCGGTTATCTCACCTTTAATGATTTCGTCGGGGTGAGCGGCATATAGTTTCGGCTTGCCCATTACTCCTCCACCATTTAAATGTGGCCGCTTGGGTGTGAACTTATAAAACAACATATGCAGAATAGAGTCTTAGCGGGAGTTCCTCAAGCTCTTATTAACATTTTCAATCTTATAGAATAAAATTATATATACGATTATAAAGTTTTCTTCTAGCGTGTAAGTAAATAGCTTATGGTAAATTTTATAGACATCTATCAATTGTATCTAAACCTGAAAGTTTCCTATGGGGAGGTGGTTATAGTGGCGAGGATTAGGGAGGTTACAGTAAGAGAGATTAAGGGGAGGAAAACCCTAGGTGGGAAAACGTACGAGTACGTCTATTATACTCTTCCCTTAAACCTATACATTAGAAAACATGTAGTCGAAAAGTGGGGCAAAGAGTTTATAGTAGAAAGGGACGATGATAAAGGCATAATTATCATAAAGCCGAAAAAGCTCGCTGAAGAGGAGGCTAAGCATAGCTCGAATAACGGGTAGTTCCAGGCTAGCTGGAAAGCATTACACGGATTAAGTGCAGACTTAGAAAAGTGAAAGCATAAACCTTCTTTTTAAGCTACTGGGTTAATTTTAATGGCAGGTGAGCTTAATGGTTAAAGTTATCTCGAAAACCGTAGTAGTTAAGACCTCTAAGAGAGTCGAGATAGTAGATATCACTGACTTGGTAGAGGAGTTCATAGCCAACGTGAATGGCTCGGGCCTCTTACTTGTTAAGGTGCCTCATACAACAGCAGCTATAACCGTGAATGAAGCGGAGCCTGGTCTCCTAGAGGATATAGCCGAGGCGCTCCTAAAGATAGCTCCAGTAGAATATCCTTGGAGGCATAATAGGATAGATAACAATGCCCACGCACATATAGCTTCTTCGCTAATCGGCGACTCTAGAATTATACCAGTGGTTAATGGTAAGCTGGAGCTTGGTACGTGGCAGAGAGTATTATTAGTTGAACTCGACGGACCTCGCAGTAGAAGAGTTTTACTCTACTACTTAAGGATCGACTAGCAGCGGGCTCGAGACAGCGAAGCGGTCATCACCTCATCAGGGCCGCCGGAAACTGTCATTGCCCGCCATATTGTTTAGTTTCAATATTAATAGGAGCCTCGGCTTTAACCCCTAGCGCTCACCCTTACCATGGTGGGATGAGGAGCACCTCGACCCTCGCTGAGGAGCCCAAATGGGGGCCATGACTTAGTGGCGGCTGACCGACCACTCGCAAGGGGTGCACCTGTTGCAGGAGTTCCCCTACAATGAATTCAGGCCGGGCCAAGCTGAAGTCGCTAAAGCGGTGGAGCAGGCGGTAACGGATGGAGCTATTCTTTGAGTGAGAGCGCGTAGCGGGTTCGGTAACATAGCGGCAGTGCTCTCCGGTCTACTCCGCGGTGAGGCTGAACGCGTGCTATGGGCTGTTCGTACAGTGAACGAGATAGACCCGGTCATCAGAGAGCTTAAAGTATTCAAAGCTAAGTTTACGTTTCTGTTTAGTGCCCGGCGTAGTTGCCCGCTCTTGCGAGGTTCAGAGATGACTAGCGAGGAATTCTGGGCCGCATGTAAGCTTGCAAGGCTTAAGGGTGAGTGCGCCTACT
>JALTZQ010000100.1 GCA_027046105.1 Pyrodictiaceae archaeon | reverse complement strand
AGGGCTACTTATCGTACGTGTTGAAGGATGTGAGGCAAGAATAGATCGTATCATAATTCAAGACATAATAGTAGCTGATAGGCCAAACATTTACCCATCAAAAATACTTAAACCTGGCATCAACTATATCATCGTCTATGGTAGCGTATATGCTACATTCCAGGATAGTGGTTCAGCATTCAATTTTGCTCGATCCCTTCTCCGTATCGGATTCTGTTTAAAAGAAGTAGATGAAACAATCTACAAAGGCGAGCTCATCGTAGAGGGTTATACGCCACTACATATACTCTGGATCCCTGCAGGCCCACCTTAATTCAACTCCACTATCATGTAATTTAATTATTGACCCAATTACATACTAGACAAGAGGGTCTACGTTGAGCATTTATGGTGCTCAAACAAGACACGCTCTGTTAAGTAGTCAATTATGCTCATGTTAAGCCCTAGGAATTCATGATAAATAATTGATGTAGTAGCATAATGAGACTTGCTAAGGAGAAGCTATGGAGAAGCAAATAGTCTTAGCCTAGCTTATTGCCTGAGGGAGGACTGATCCAATGTTTTACCGTGTAAAGCGTGTAAAGGGTAGGTATTACCTGGTTAAGGAATGGTATGACCCCGTCACGGGGAAGGAAGCGGAGCAAGAGTCTAGGGCCAATCGAGCAGATAGAGAGGGTGCTGGAGTGGTGCGGGGGGTGGGATTTGAACCCACGCAGGCCTACGCCATCGGGTCCTGAGCCCGACCCCTTTGACCTGGCTCGGGCACCCCCGCAGCCATGATTACGAGCCATTTATCTAGGGTGGAGACTTTTCTCTCTAACCCTCTGGGCACAATGCCAAAACTCTACGTAGTATACTTCGCACAAGACGATCCGTCGAAGAACACTTCACTAAAAATGATTAAGCATGGTCTTGCTAGGAAGGTGGCAAAACCTCCTCCTTCAAGTATTGTACTTGATCCTTTTTCACCACAGCCTATCACACCTCTTGATAGAAGATTCGTTGAAAGATATGGGGTAACGGTGGTTGATGGTTCGTGGAGAAAGGCAAAAAGGATCTTCTCTATGGTGAAGAGGGGGTTACGTAGACGGTTGCCACTACTTTTCGCAGCAAACCCGGTAAACTATGGCAAGCTCTATACTCTAAGTAGCCTAGAGGCGGTGGCCGCGGCACTTTACATAGCTGGTTTCAAAGAAGAGGCAGAGCGATTGCTCTCTCTCTATAAATGGGGCCCCATCTTCATAGAGCTTAACCGTGAGCTCCTTGAAGCTTACTCCTCGTCTAAAACAGTGAGTCAGGTTATTAGAGAAGAGTGTAGACTCTTGGAGGACTTGTTAGGTAATAATTTGGGTAAGGGATGTGAAGATGTTATCCTAAGACTAATAGAGACCATAATCAAAAAGATTGAGAAGAGAAGCTAGAAGGTGTTAGGGCTATGCTTGGAGCCCGACTATTCTCATTTGGAGGCTTCGGTATAGGTTCTTTACCCCCAGAAATGCCCTAGAGTGTAGACACGGCGAAAAGACATGCCCACAGCTGTCGTCCTTATAAACACGGAGATAGGGTCAGACGAAGAAGTATTTGAGAAGCTAAAAGAGGTTCCAGAAGTTAAAGCAGTATATATGGTGTACGGCTTATACGATATAGTAGTAATAATAGAGAGTGAAGACATGAATAAGATGAGAGACATAATATTCAAGTATCTAAGGAGCTCGCCAAAAGTAAGATCAACACTTACAATGATAGTCGTAAAGGGCCATGAGAAACGTTGAAGAAACTCGTTATAGCCTTAGACGGCTTTGACACGCCCTACACAGGTTGTACAACGCACTTAGCCTCACTCATTGTTTTAAAGCTTTTGAGTGAAGGAGCAGAGTTCTTAGATTACCCATGGCTCGTAAGACTAAATCCCGCAATACCATGGAAAACAAGAGGTAATGGTGCTGTAGTAATCCAAGCTCTTCTCGATAATCCACAATTAACTAGTCTAATCCCCCAAATAACTAAGCTAATAAAGAACTATGATGTCCTTATGGACAAGGCAACAGCCATAATACTAATCCTCGACCCTAGCGAAGACTTTCCCCATTGTGTTTATGAACTGTACCAAAGAGCAGTCCATACATACGTTTATAGGGATAGGGCACATCAATGTCTTAAACAACTACCAGTCCATCAAGCATATGGTATAGAGAATAGAAGTCTTGTCGGTGTACTAGCTGCAATTGGAGCAAACCTTCTAGCCAACGACCACACATTCGAATTAATAACTTATCGCCATCCAACTCGATGGCTTACTCCACGTCAAATCAATGAATATAGCGTGATACGTTTTGACTATATCACGGGTGCTCTCTCGTTCCTAAACTATGACTATATGGAGAGAAGAATACTCATTACACCACATGGCAATGATCCTGTCCTCTATGGTGTACGAGGAGAACACCCATCAATACTCCTTAAAGCACTCAATGTTATAGAGGGCGAACAGCCATTACACTGGACCATTTTTAGGACAAATCAAGCAACGAATGCTCATCTGAAAAGAATGGCCATCCAGAATATACGCCCATACGATAACCCTATCGTTGAGGGCAACGTAGTAGAGAAGAAACTATTAGCAGGTGGCCACGTAGTACTAAAACTATGCGATAGAACAAGTTGTATTTGGGTTGCCGTATACCGCGAAACAGGTAGATTAAACACGTTCACGCGTACCGAGATAAATCCTGGCACAAGAATTGAAGTTGGAGGATCTGTAAAACCCCATGGTGAACATTTATCACTAAACGCAGAGTATATCAGGGTAATTGGATGGGGGAGACATATATCAACATTCCACATCAGTGCCATTGGTGGCAGGGCATCCATTAACATAAGTTATAGTGGTATCGATGATATAGTTCTTCCTTCGCCATCAGCTTTCCATCACTTGATGAAGCCCATAGAACGCTACATATTTACGCTACACGATAAACCCCTGAAGCCTTCCACACCAATTGCGGATTTAGTAGGATAGCTTGTCATGAATTTACTTGTTTGTAAACTACCCCTCAAGTTCCACTGGAGCCCACTAGTTATACACAATACTAAGTGTCACGAATACCGTATTTTGCACCATGTTTTGAAGCAGGAAGAACTGCGAGACCCCTTAGCTTCGGGTAGACTTAATGCTACAAAACACACCTTGTTACTATTTCATAGTATTTCTAAGGATCAAGGCACATGTTGTAAGAACTATATCGATGATGAAACACATACTCTCACTATTGTATTATATTGTTACCAGTTTGGCTAAACTCACCAATTTCGCCTCTATTATGATGAACCTGGAAGATTGCTAAGCTGTTCTAGGCTCTACTGGAAACCTAGGGGCCTCTATGCTGGATCCACGATAGTGTCCCTAGTTAACTAGTTAGCATAGCAACCCCTGCGTTTCCTGTGGAGTGGGAACCCCTGCCTCTTCTCCGGGTTTGTCATTTTACTACCGAGGCCGAGATAGTGTCTTATGAATATTTTAGCTAGCTTACTACATTCCTTCATAAGTTATTTTTCTTAGTATGTCTATCTTTGTTATTATTCCAACTATTTTTCCCTTATCAACAACTAGTACGGCGGGGTACACGAGTAGCATGTCTTTTACTACGGAAATTGGTGTTCGGGGTGATATTTGTGGTAGCATGTCCTCCATTATTGTATGGACAGGTTTGTCGAGTATGGAGG
>JALTZQ010000099.1 GCA_027046105.1 Pyrodictiaceae archaeon | reverse complement strand
GGTATAGAGATAATTAATGGTTGTCGTGGCGGTGTGAACGGGCATGACTGAAATAGTTATCGACACAGGCTCAAGACTACACCTCGGCTTTTATGGTTTAAGAGCCTCGTGGCGTTTATTCGGTGGACTAGGGATTTCCATAGATAAACCCACTTACCATCTTAGAGTAATTTATCCCGGTGAAGGACATGTAAAGGGCTGTCAATATGAAAACGTAAAGGAAGTTGTCAATGAGGCATCTAGACGTTTAAACATAGATGCTAGTAGTGTGGATGTTTACGTATCCAACTGCATACCTAGACATAGAGGATTTGGGTCCACAACGCAACTTAAATTAGCTATTTATTACGCACTTTATACTTTAGGTAAAAGCCGCAAAGAAGTCGATATATATCAGCTTGCGGCTTTAGCAGCTCGTGGCAAGGTTTCCGGAATAGGTATTGCGGCTTTCCGTTGGGGAGGTTTCATTGTAGATAGTGGTCGCCCGCTTCAGGCACGTGAAAATTATGTTGTTAAACCTATTGTAAGACTTAATTTTCCGGAAGCATGGCGTGTTTTAATTATAGTTCCTCGCACTTCATGGTATGTTGCTGAAGGAAGACAAGAAGACAAGCTAATGG
Source organism: Pyrodictiaceae archaeon (assembly GCA_027046105.1). The sequence continues at coordinate 15,675 of JALTZQ010000099.1, read as the reverse complement.
TCATGCATAGTGAACTATCCAGTAACGAATACCTGCTACTTCTTGAAACACTGATTAGAAAAATATTGCCAGCTATAGTTGATGGTGATTTCGAAGCTTTTGCTGAGGGTATCGAGACAATTCAATGGTTAACTGGCAAGTACTTCTCACGTGCTCAAGGAGGTATCTATTGTTGTAAGGAAGCCGAGATAGTAGCTAAAGTATTGAAAGACGTTGGCGGTAAAGGTGTAGGCCAAAGTAGTTGGGGACCTGCAATTTATGCCTTCTTTCCTCAAGAAAGTGATGCTAAAGACGCATTAAGTGACGCTTTGAAGAAGCTGCATCGTCTAAGGATAGAGGTAGAACATAGTTTCGTTAGTAAGCCACGTAATAGTGGAGCAATTATTGAGATCATATCCTAATGGCGTATATGTGATATAGCATTAAGTCATGGAGATTATGGAAAGCGTTTCCATCACTGTTAAATTAGTTCTTATGCAAGTTCTTATGCATTAACAACTTAATGTATGATGCCTCACTTCTGGCAAGCTCTCGTCCTTCAACACCTACAGGGCTTGTATCGTCGATCCCATAGAAGTGTTTGAGGAATTTTCTTGCAATATCCTTCAATGTGACCATTATATTATACGGTCGCGTCTTCAGTTCATCAGCAACGCGCTCCCAACTCTTGGCTTGCAGAACCTTTGCTACAATGATGTACTCCTCCCTCTTGGAAAGATTAAATCCCCTTGTCCTGGGATACTTGTACCAGTAGGCTCTTGCTATCTCATGCATTATGTCACAGACGGCCTCGTAAGTCATTGGGCCATAGGAGTAGATCCATAATCTATCAATTTGTATAGGTGTAAGGACGGCCTCGTAGTCTTCAAAGATGGGTGCTGGCCCTCTTAGTATTTGCAAAGCAACCTCAGTTTCAAGGTCCGAGTATGTATCATGTAAACTTTCGAGAAGTTTTCTCCTAAATTCCCTATTCGCCAATTTAACTAATTTCTCCATGTTCTCGTCTAGAGGCTTGAGCACTAGTGTAGTATATTCTCCGCTTACTGGATTACGATCTGGAGATAAATGTACTGGCAGGAAACCGTTTTTCAGCCAGAAGTTCATGAGCTGCTCATTTACACCAAATCCACTGCCTAACCAATCATAGCCTTTTTCCTTTGACTCTTTGTATAATTCTTCTAGCATTTTAGAACCTATGCCTTTACCTTGTACTTCAGGATGTGTGGCTATACGTACGATACGCCAACCCCGCTTTCTGCCAAAATCCTTTAGTCGTAGATGTTTTAGTAGTCTATCTGGTATTATATTGCCGGGAGTTTTCCCACCACGTAAAAGCTCTTCTATCATATTGTCGTCTAGTCCACCTTCCACAGCTATCTGTGCAGCGCAAACGATCTTACCTGATGGAAGCCTTAATGCCCTAATTATGTGATGTGGTGCATCAGCTAATATCCCTAAATCGTCCGGCTCGTTACGATAGTGGGCTAAAACGTATATGCCAAAAAGTTGACGAAGTGTTGCCTCGCCTTCAGGACTAAATAGCCATTCGGGATCTAGTTTAAGATATTCAAACTTTCCTTCATTAATATCTCTTAAATCATTATCATCTAATTCCGCTGGTTCAGCATCGAGTAGTAACGCGTCAAAAAGCCAGCGCTCTATGGGATCGTCGGCGGCATATCTTATGGGTTCATGCATTTCAATCATTATTAGCTCGGTGTTCGGATCACGTCTTATTGCTGATAGAAATCGCACAGAAAACCCCCTTCCTGCTCCTTCATAGCCGTGTATTGTCGTTGCGAAGACAAGCCGGCGATGTGATCTCCATATACGGTGTAGTTGTGGTACATGTATCCCAGCGGCTTCGTCAACCACAACTAAATCAGCGTGTAGCTTAGGCACATCTATTGGTTCCCAGTATTCTACACTAAAACTATCACCATGGACTTCAATAATGTTGCCTCCACGCTTCCTGACATTAAATGTTATCTCCAATGCCTCAAGAGCCTTTCTTAGTAAGTCAAAGAATGGTTGCACGTTTGTTGTATTAGGTGCTGTTACTACTACTCGTATTCTCCTTTTTGTTCTACTAAGTGTTTCTATGAGTCCGGCTACAGCAATGCCTACGGCACATGATTTCCCGCGTCCTCTGTCAGCTGTTATGACAATTGCCTTTTTCTTTCCTCTTTTTGGTTTCTCATGAAGGACTTCAAGTTTCTTTATGACATTTATTTGATCTTGTGTTAGTGCTAGCTCATAAAGTTTACGTGGAAAGACCGTATCTTCAGGTATTTTCAGTTCTCGTCTAGTAATTAATCTGGGCTTATAGTCGTCAGTCTTTATGGTCTCTTCCTCATCGGCATCATATATAAATATCCCTTTGTGCTCAAGTAGTTTTCTCTTGAACCATTTTATGAATACGTGACGTGGCTCCCTAAAGCCAGGCATGATCAGATTTTGTTTAAATATTGTCATCCACTTATCCCATCTAGTCCATGGAGGCACTATGAGTATGATTAGGCCTCCACCTTCAACTATTCCAACGAGACGGCCAACATCATTAGGTTTTAAATCATTGTAGAGGTCAAGTACAAGACCTTTAAATGTTGTACCAAGATACCGGTCGCTCTCTTCGTACCTCGCTATAGTCAGGGATATCAGTGAAGATTGTGACTTTATTGTCCTTTTTACGATTTCTTTACGCAATTTAGCATCATTGAATTCGTCGTGAAACATGTAGAGTACAGATATCTCTTTTTTGCCTACTTCTCTTCGGAAAACTCTTTCATAGTAAAGTAGTGTTCTAGCAACCAAAGCAGCCAGTGTAGTATGGTTGCCTCCGCTGAGTACCACCATACGTCGATGACGGGCTTCAATTGCTCGTATGAGTGCACGTCCGAGTTTTCTTAAGAAACTAGTATAGTTTCTTGTCAAGTACTCATTGAGATTGTTTGCAACTTTTTTTGCTATTTGCTCAATATCTTCCTTGCTTAGCTCTAGTGTTTTACCATTCATGTCACTCAATTATCCCACCATTACGTCCAGATGTTGGAGATGAGATAGCATGTAAAATAATGTAACTTTATGGTTTTCTCTGGTTAGTATTAGTATTCGTGTTAGAGAGTTATCGTGGTGTAAGCTAAGACGAAGATCTTGCTACTATATGGTGAAGTAGTCTCTTAGATTGTCCACTTTGATCTCCTTTTGCACTTTGGTTCTTAAGTCTTTAATAGTCACTGTCTTTTTATTGTATTCTCTTTCACCAATAACCAGTATATGTGTATAATTTTGTTCGAGAAGTTGTGGTATAAGTTTGTGTATTCTTCTCTCTACATGTATCGTTGATGGAATGTTTATTGAAGTCAGATGGTCTTGTATCTGTGCTGCATAGGGTAATATATTTTGGCTAAGGACGATTATCGCAACTTCCACATCTTTATGTTCTTTGTCTAGTCTCAACGCTATTCCAAGCTCCTTTGCAGCTAAAAGGGTCCTGTCAAGGCCTATAGCAAAGCCTGTGCTAGGCACACGTTCACCACCATAAAGCTCTATCAGGTTATCGTATCTCCCTCCGCCTGCTATGCTTACGGGAAATCCAGGTGCTTGGACTTCAAAGATTATTCCCGTATAATAGGCTAGGCCACGAGCAAATGAAACATCGGGCTCTATTTCTAGTGCTGGTTTATAGTTCTTTAGCAATTCTATAAGTGTCTTCAATTTCTCTAGGCTTTTTGCCGCGCTAGGATCATGTGTCCTTAATACGTCTATCGCCTCATTTATTGCATGTGGATTATCCCATAGCGACTTCAGCACATCTTGTAATTCTTTTGTCTCCTCTTTAGCACGCACCACTTCAAGGGCACGGTTATACTCTCGCTTATCCATGAAATGTAGTATTAAGTCTTGGGTTTCTTCGGGTATACCATGCTTAGTAAACAATAGCCTATAGGTCTCTGTAGTTCCTATTTTCAGTTTTATGTGATTTATCATTCCTATTTTATCATAAAACTTTACCAGTATCTTTATTGCCTCAAAGTCTGCTGCTAAGCTTTCGTCACCTAGAAGCTCTATACCTGCTTGCCAGAACTCTCGGTAACGTGCATGTTGCGGATTTTCATAGCGAAAGCAGTTAACTATGTAAAATAAACGGAGTGGTTTCGGCCGCGCTCTTAGGTGTCTAATGTATATTCTTGCGATACTTGCAGTAGCTTCTGGTCTTAATGCTAATTCTCTCCCACTCTTGTCCCTAAACACATACATAGTTCGTTTTATTTCTTCTCCGGATTTTAGTGCGAAAAGTTCAAACCTTTCTAGCGTTGGTGGTTTGACCTCGTGGTATCCGTGTGCTTTTGCTATTTTTGTAAATATTTGTGCAAGCTGTGTTAGCTCTTCAGATTCGGGTGGCAGGATATCTCTAAATCCTCTAACCGGATCAATGCTTACTCGTGGCTTTACCATTCTTCTCCCTCAACACATTAGGCCTAAAGAGAGAGGGCGTATAGTATGTTATGTCCCCATAGCGGTCGACAATGGCTAAAAGGGGCTCCCAACCATTTTTGTGTGCTTCTTCAATGAAGGATTTTAGTTTTGTAAGTGGTACCTCGATATCTTCCTCTAAAACTAGTACATAGTAGCGGTAATTCTTGTCAATTTTCCGATACTTGACTAGGAGAGTATTTGAACGGGGCCCAGGAGCGACTATCCTACCACGTTGTCTTAGATCGATGTATACCTCGAACTCCGCCCATGCGTGTGGATTCTCTCTTGAGTAAAGTATTATTATATCTTTAAATGTCGTTTTATTATTATTGATAATTATGTCTGCTAGATTTATGTAGGCTAGGTACGCAGTCTCAAGTAGCGTTAGCATCCTCTTTGGGCCAAGCTTACGTCCAAGCTTTTTTTCAACCTCTTCCACACCATCGATAACTTTTGCTAGTTTTTCTTCAACCATTATCTGAATAACTGGCCTTTTATTTTGTCCAGTCACCGCTATCTCTTCCGTATTGTGATTGTGGGGCTGGATTCTTATCTCTACAGCAGTACGAGTTATTCGAGGGGTGCTTGCGGATGGATGTTAGGCTTGGAGGGGTTCGACCCATAGAATGGATTGACGATGAAGGTAAGTTAAGGTGGCTCGATACCAGGCTTCTCCCGTGGAAAGAGGTCTACCATGAGACGACGAGTTATGAGCGTGTTGCGGAAGCTATACGAAACATGGAGATAAGGGGGGCGCCTGCTATAGGTGTTGCTGCAGCATTTGGCCTTGCACTTGCAGCTCTCCACACTGATGTTAAGGGTGTTGATGAATTACTAAATGTTCTCAACAATGCTAAGAAAGTGTTGGCGTCTACGAGGCCTACTGCATACAATCTGTTTTGGGCGCTTGAAAGGGTTTGGAGAAGAGCTATTGAGGCAAGTAAACATGGTGGTGTTGACTATGTTAAGAAAACCGTAGTTGAAGAAGCAAAGTCAATATTTATTGAGGATATAAGGGTGAATATGGAACTTAGCCGTATAGGTGCTAAGCTAGTTGAAGACGGTGATACTATTCTAACACATTGTAATGCTGGTGCACTTGCAACAGCTGGTTACGGAACAGCACTTGGCATCATTCGAGCAGCGGTTGAGGAAGGCAAGAGAGTACATGTTATTGCTACTGAGACTCGTCCCGTATTGCAAGGTGCAAGACTTACTGTATGGGAGCTTAGGAAGGACGGGATAGATGTCACGCTTATAACTGACAATATGGTCGGCTATGTAATGTCTAAGGGTATTGTGAACAGAGTTATTGTTGGAGCGGATAGAGTTACACGTGATGGTTATGTTGCAAATAAGATAGGGACATACACTATCGCAGTAGTTGCTGCAAGGCATAAGGTGCCATTCTATGTTGCGGCCCCTTCATCCTCCGTAGACTTAAGTATTGAAGGACCCAATATACCTATAGAGGAACGTGACCCAAACGAAGTAAGAACGGTGTTAGGTAAAATAACAATAACAATGTCGGATGTACCTGTCATGAACCCAGCCTTCGATATAACTCCCCCCGAATTAATAACAGCCATAATTACGGAAAAGGGTATTGTGACGCAACCGTTCTCGGAAACACTTCCACGAATATTGGGCGAAAGGTAATGGACAGTAAATGTATAGAGATGCACATGCTACGTGAATATATAAGCAATTATTACTAGTGTTAAAGGTAGTAAGCCTAGGAAGTGGGAATAGAATGGTTTACCACGTGTTATTGCAGATATAGATATTAGACTTAATGCTGCTGGCAGGTAAAGAACACGTGCAACATAGTTAGGATCCACATTGCCCATAGTTAGTACATCTATTGCCATATAAGTATTCATTTCTAGTCCGGGATTGCTGGTTGTAAGTAGCGTTTTCGCCGTAAACGCCATTAGTAATACTAGTGCAATTACCGAGGAGAATATTAATGTCTCGTATACTATAGCTCTCATGTTAAGCATTTTTATGCTTCTTCTAATTCTATCCAATACGTAGTTGAAGATTGATGCAAGATAAGCTGCTTTAGAACCACTCATTAACATTACTGATATCAGTTCCGCTGAGTAAACTAATATATTTGTTGCTTGGTGGTCATGTGGCAATCCTCTTCCGGTTTTTAATAAGTAAATGAGCTCTTTGTTATCGACAGTACGCTGTAGGTGAACTATGAGTGTTGTAATACTAGTTCCTCCCAGCTGTATATTCTCCAGTACAATACTTGTTGAAAGTATATCTTTCTCGAATCTTTTAGTGATTCTAGACCATAAAATAATCATGTAAATAGTTAAAGGTAGTGGGATCAATGCTATAGCCATGAGTGTGTAAACTGGAAATGTATTGAGAAGGTACATTGCTACTAGTCCAGTTATTACCGAGATAGTAATATACATGTAGCCTAAGACTCTATGCCTTAGAGAAGGAGTTCTAACGTAGACGTCTATTATTGGTAAACGTAGCATAGGTGGTAAAGCAGTCACCGTAACCCCTATTATTGTAGAGAGTATTAGGGGTAAGACTGGCTCTACTGGAATGAAGGCTAATGTAAAAACCATTATCGTAGATACTATTGCGATGGCTTCTATGGTGGCCGTTATTATCTCTAATCGACTAGTTATGAGTGAGTCAAGCGATGCAATAGTATTCTCAATCCCTCTTTCAAGTACATTGAATACATTGCCTTTACTCACTAAAGAAGCAACATAGTTTTTAAGGAACAACTCTAGCTCACGTGTACGTGATGCTGATGCAACTGTATAAATAGAACCCACTATATCCTTGGTAATAGCAAAAACACGTAAATATAACTCAGCAATTTTTCTGGCTTCCTGCATTATGCTCGAAATTCTTGTACGGGCAATACTAGCGAATGCGTCATGAATATTTCTTGAACTAACATGGAATGCGCCAAGATAAAGTATCAGCATTGGTAATTCAAGCAATAGGCGTGTACGATCAATTTTCAATAATACCACCTTTAGATACATTAACGAGTTTTCTACGATAAAACTTATCCATTTCTGCAACAAATAGTATGTAATCGTATATTTTTCTCTCAACTAGATCTCGTATAACTCTTTCTCGCTCACTCAACTCCTTTGCAAGGTATTCTTCATCTGCACCTATTGCATCGGCTATGTGTTTTAGCCTTATACTTTTCTTGATAAGCTCGTCTACTGAGACTGGTGTATGTGTATAACTTGCAGGATCCCATCCAAATACCTTATGTAGTCTTATTTGTGGTGTGTTGGGATCTATCTCTACTACTTCAGTAACACGTCTCTCTTCAATTCCCGTGACTGGGTCAATAACCCTTTTTACAACAACTATTGACCACAATGTGAGTAGAAAGCTTTCACCAATATTCAACGGTGGTGCTCGTAACCTAAGTAGTGCCAACTCGGCATTCTCTGCGTGAAAAGTCGCCAATGTGCCGTGGCCACTCGTTGATGCGTAGATAAGAAGTTGTGCTTCTTCGCCACGTACTTCGCCAATAACAATGTAGTCGGCTCTTCTCCTTAAAGCAAACTTTGTTAACTTATATAGATCAATATCTTCTCCCTGTTCAGAAAAGTAGACATGCCTAGTGATAAGTCCGTCCCAGCGCTTATGGAATGATAAATTAAGTTCTGGTGTGTCCTCTATCGTGACAACACGTCTATTACTTGGTATCAATGCTAGTAAAGCTTGCAACAAGGTTGTCTTTCCAGCTGCGGTAGGTCCTATGATCAGTATGGAGGCTCTATTCTCTATGAGAAACCACAAGTAGGCGGCCATTAGCGTAGAAAGCATGCCATTGGATACTAGCTTCGGTAGTGGTATGGGGCGCTCTGTATGTTTTCGTATAATTATTGATGATCCATGTCTTGAAATTTCTCTTCCATAAGTTGCGGCAAGCCTATGCCCTTCCGGTAGCAATGCTTCAACATATGGATGTGCTATGCTAATACTTTTTCCTCCTCTCCTTGAAAGATATAGTACCATGGCATCGAGCGATTCTTGGTCCAAAACAATATTGGTATCTATCCATCCTAGACCCAAACGTCGATGAAGTATTGACGCAGGTTTACTAGCTTGATCTACTGCTATTTCCTCAATATCATCATCTCTTATCAATGGGTAAAGAGGCCCATAACCTGTTATGCCCCTTGCAAGAAAATACGAGAATCGTTCGTAGTTTTCTAGTAATAGTTCATAGTCTATACCTTTTCTCTGACAGATCTCTTCTAACTCTTTAGCTGGTGGAATGTTGTCATAACCCTCAGAGACAAGGGTCTCTATAATAATGGATAAATAATTAAGCTCTTCGTTACTTAGTATTGGTTCATCTACGCAATATAGTGGTGTTCCCGTGCGAGCTTCAATACCTATGATTATGTTAGTTAAGCCAATGTTGTATTCATCTATGATACTATTAAATTCTGTTTTACATTTAACTGGTTTTAAAAACATTGTTAGAGAGGCGTGTGTCAGGGAAGAACTTCTCTTAAAAAACGTATTATGTATTTTTAGCATGGAAATATCCCTCTGGATTTATGGCTTAACTCACAATAGTTACTTCAATGGGCCTCGTTGATTGTACTCCATAGTTTGGTGCTTCATAGTCTAGAGCCACATAGATTTTTGCACAAGCAAAGACATCAACACCAGGGTTTAGTGATACTTTGAAAACAGTGGTTTTGCCAGGCTCTAAGCTTGCATCCGGACTGGAAGAACCTATAATCGTAGTAGCGTTGCATAAAACATTTATCGTGTTTACCTTAACTGGAGTACCACCCATGTTCGAGACTTTGATGTAAACCATGTTTGCAAGGGTATACAACGTCGCCTCATCGATCGTTACATGTGGCTTCATAACCATAGTTGATAATGTGTTCATGAAATACTGGTAGGCTAACATACCACCAACTACAGCAGCTACAATAAGAATCATGGCAGATATTATTGGTGATAGGGCCCTCACGGCTTCTTACACCCTCTACCCTTCATCATCTCCATATACTATCATACTGTTACTAGCGGTGAATCGAAACTATTTAATTAGAGAAATAGTTTTTAATGGATCAGTAAGTATGGACTGTAAACTTCAAGAAACGCTGTAGTAACCAGTATAAGGTTTAGGGAGGTTAAGGGTTGAAGGCGAGAACAGAGGAGATATTCAAGGCATTAACGCCATCTCAGTTCTTCTACGAGTATCGTGAACTAGCTGGGTTTAGCAATCCTGCCAGAGCACTCTATCAAACGGTGAGAGAACTTGTCGAGAACGCACTTGATGCGACGGATGTTCACGGCATTAAGCCGTATATTAAAATTGTTGTGGAAAAAATCACAACGACTCAATACAGAGTAACTGTCGAAGATAACGGTGTCGGTATACAGCCACAATATGTCCCAATGGCGTTCGGGAAAGTATTTGTTAGCTCAAAATATCGCTTAAGACAAGCCCGTGGCAGATTTGGTCTAGGTGCGAAAATGGCGATCCTCTATGGCCAAATAACAACCGGTAAACCTGTTGAAGTATATACCTCACCTATAGACTCAGCCAACATTTACTACTTCAGGTTAAAAATAGATATACAGAAGAACGAGCCTATAATACTAGCAAAAAAAGTATGGCCAAACCCAACGAAATGGCATGGATTAATGATATCAGTAACAATAGAAGGTGACTGGTCGAGAGCACGGAGTAAAATACATGAATACATCCGTAGGACAGCGATAGCAGCCCCTTATGCTGAGATAGTCTTTATCGACCCTGACGGCCATATACTTAGATATGAGAGAGTTATAGAGAGAGTTCCGCCAGGTCCTAAGGAAGTAAAACCGCATCCGCACGGCGTTGATATAGAACTTTTAAAGCAATTAAGGGCAAAAGTTGAAGCAGAAACTTTGTTGGAGTTCCTGGTTAAGGCTTTCCAGGGTGTAGGCAAGAAAACTGCAATAAAGTTCCTAGATTATGCAAAGCTAGACCCAAATTTAGATCCACGTAAACTTGATGATAGTAAGCTAGAATATTTAGCTAGGAAACTAAGGGAATTCCCAAAGTTTAGATCGCCAAGTGCTGAATCTCTTTCACCATTTGGCCAGGAGGTAATAGAAGCAGGTTTAAGAGCGATATTGAAACCCGAGTACATAGCAGTAAGTACACGCAAGCCGCGAGCATACGAGGGCCACCCGTTTATAGTAGAGGTTGGTATAGCCTATGGCGGTGAAGTGCCACAATCCAATGAACCAATCCTCTTACGCTATGCTAATAGAATACCCCTCCTTTATGATGAAAAGTCGGATGTTGCCTGGAAAGTTGTTGATCCACACAATTTTGATTGGAAACAATACATGGTGGAATTTCCTGCACCAATAGCAGTATTAACTCATATCTGTAGCACAAAGGTGCCATACAAGGGCGTAGGAAAGGAGAGTGTTGCCGATGTACCAGAAATAGAGCATGAGTTAAGAATGGCATTACGTGATGCTGCTAGGAAACTACGCGAATACCTTACACGCAAGAAGAAAGAGGAGGAGAAGCAAAGAAGGTTAATAACTTTCATGAAATACGTTCCAGAAGTGACTAAGAGTCTAACGGTAATACTAAAAGGCGATGGTGTAAACGAGGAGAGCGTACAGAGAATGTTGTTAGAAACAATGAGAAGGAAACTTGGAATAGACGATAAAACGTTCCAACAAGTATTACAAAAATTAAAAGTTACTATAGAGGAATAAGCATCTTGTGAGTGGTGAAGGAAGTGGCAGAAGAGATATACCTTGATAAAATCGATATTGAAGCACGTAAACGTGCTTTAGTAGCATTCAAAAGGAAGTTCAAAGAACTCTTAGAGCAAATAAAGGCAGGACAAAACCCTACACTAGTTCTACCAAAACGCACGTTGCAAAACACAATATACGATGAATCTCGTAAGTTACTACTGCTGGGACCAGAAAAGCTTCGCAGATCATTCTTTGACTTACATGGTGCAAAGAAGTTTATGCAAACAATGTTAATGGCACGAATAATATATGAGGCTCTTGAACGCAATGAGTATCCGACAATCCGTGACCTTTACTATCGTGGTAAGCACACCATTGTAGTTGAGGGCTTGGATAAAAGGAAGCATGAAGAGAACACGTGGGATGAACAAAGAGAATCAGATGCTGTTATAAGGGACATTGAAGTATTGACTGGCATGCTTCGTGAGGAAATGCTGATACTTAGTAAGGAAAAAGGTAAGGTAGTAGGCAATATGAGAATAAGAAGTGGTAACGACGTAATAGACTTAAGCAGAATGGGTCATGGAGCATACTCGATAGAGCCTACACCAGATCTAATAGAGTTTATCGATGTTGATGCTGAGTATGTCCTTGTAGTAGAGAAAGACGCTGTCTTTCAACAACTGCATCGTATAGGGTTCTGGAGAAAGTACAAGGTAATATTGATAACAAGTGCTGGTCAGCCAGATAGAGCCACAAGAAGATTTGTCCGAAGACTTAACGAAGAACTTGGTTTACCAGTATACATACTCACAGATGCTGATCCCTACGGATGGTATATTTATAGTGTCTTTAAGATAGGTTCAATTACGCTATCTTATGAAAGTGAACGCCTAGCCACGCCTACAGCAAGGTTTCTAGGGGTAAGCATGACAGACATTTTTGGCTATAAAAACAAGAAGCCCTACCTTACCGAGCAGGAAAGAAGAAACTACATAATAAAGGCTAAGGAAGCTGACATAAAAAGAGCAATAGAGTTAATGAATTATCGTTGGTTTCAAACACCAAAGTGGAAAATAGAGATAGATATATTCCTCAAAAAGAAGGCGAAGCTGGAAATAGAGGCTATGACGAGTAAGGGTCTAAGATTTCTTGCATTCAAATACATACCCGAGAAAATCGAGACAGGTGATTGGATAGAATGAATACAAGCAGGATGCATATACCATTGGATATGAGCGTTGAAGAGCTAGCTGGAAAGATAGACCATGCAATATTACAGCCTTGGATTGATCTCCAAAAGATCTATGAGGCCGTGGAAATTGTGAAAAAGTATAAGTTACGCTGCCTTATAACAACACCATTACTTGCAAAAACTATTATTGAAACAACTAATGGTATCTGTGTAGGTTCTGTTGTCGGTTTCCCATATGGTTATTCAACAATTGAATCAAAAATAAAGGAATTAGAAGATGTAATAGGCTATGGTGTTAATGAAGCCGACATAGTGGTTAATTATCATGCATATGTTAATGGTAATAAGGAGTTGTTTGAAAATGAAGTTAGGGCAATTACGGCTATATGTAACGAAACTGGTATAGTTTGCAAAATAATCATAGAGGCACCAGCTCATCCCCCCGATAGGTTAGTAGAGATAATCCGCATAGTAGCAAAATATGAGCCAGACTACATAAAGACAAGTAGCGGCTACGGCCCACGCCCTACATTCCCTGAGGACGTGCTATTAATAAGTAATGTGCTTCGTAAATTGGGGTTAAGGGGTAAAATAGGAATAAAGGCAGCAGGAGGAATAAGGACAAGACTACAAGCGATCCTCATGATGGTACTAGGTGCGGATATAATAGGTACAAGTACACCACTTCAAATACTTCAACCTATATCGTCACAGCTATAAACCATAGAGCCGCAGTCATCAATCCATTCTAATGTAATTTTTCTTATCCCGTAAACTCTATTTTTCTCGGTTAATGGGATCCAAGCTTCTGCGCTGCCACTACATGAGTATATTACCCATATGACGGGCCATGAAGCCATTCCTTCAATATCGTAATGACTGGGACTAGGTGCACCACATACATGATTATGAATTAAAGCGAGGATTGGAATCTTCTTTTCTTCAGCATACACTACCACGCGATACAATGTGGCAGCATCAACGACGAAACGGTGTCTCTTGTCGTTGGCAATGTTACAGCCAACGAAGTAGTATAATCCATTAGCAACCCCATTACTATAATGACCCAAAACGAAAATGGGTATTTCAATACCGTCTTCGCAAGCCCGATCTAAGATATTTTCAATTATGTTACGACAGAGTCTAACAAGTCTAATGCTGGCTTTGCTAGCGGTAAGCACTATCATAGTTATTCCCAGTGATGATGTTAGTGTACAATAAGTACATCAATATCTTTAGCAAGTGATATGACACGAGAGGAGACGCTGCCTACAAGTAGGTATTCCAGTCTAGAAGCACCACGGCGACCAACAACTATAAGATCACATCCTCTTTCCCTCGCAAGTTTAATGAGAGTCTCAGCAGGCTCGCCTTCAGCAATAATAGGCTCAATTTTTGTATAGCCGGTTACCTCTTTTACCTCATGAACAAGTTTTTCCAGCCCCTCTCTAGCGTTGGTCATTAACTCATTGAGGTCGGGCACAAGGGGGCTCAGCATCTCGCCTAAGGCCATCCATGGCACGGGGACGACGGTGACAACGTATACGTTTGCCGCAAATCGTGAAGCAATGTCTATGCTCCGTATAACAGCATGTTTTGAGGCGGGGCTCCCATCAAAGCCTACAACGATACACTCATATCCCAAACCAAGGTACACCACAATAGTAGAACTCTCGTTTAAGTCATTTATTTTGTCCGTTACCGTATCCTAACCCTAGGAAAATAGGTGGCTTCCACGTTGGAAGAGAAAATATATAGCATCATCAAGAGTTATGGTGGGCTTTCGAAGCAACATAGCGTAGTGGTCGATATGGTTATTGAAGCTCTCAAAGCAGCTGATCCAATTGTAGCTGTGAAAAGGAATCTATGGAGAACGAGTGATGGCATAGAAATTAATGGCATAGGCAGGTTTAAGGTGAAAGAAGTACATGTGTTGGGTTTTGGAAAAGCTGCTCGCAAAATGGCGAAAGCAGTTAGCGAGGTGCTAAAGGAACTTATCGCAGGCGGTGTCGTTATTGCACCAAAAGGACAGGGAGGTTATGAAGACTCGATTATAGTGCTTGAAGGAGAGCATCCATTACCGGGAAAGAGGACGCTTGAATCCTCGCAGCGCCTCCTTGAATATGCGAAAAGCGTGCCCAGTGATAGTCTAGTCCTTGTCCTAATATCTGGTGGTGGATCATCTTTATTTGAGGTTCCAGTAGAAGGCGTTAATATTGATGATATCAATAAGACGACGTCACTACTTCTCAAGAGTGGTGCCACAATAGAAGAGTTGAACGCGGTAAGAAAACACTTATCTGCAGTTAAGGGGGGCAGGCTACTAACATACATAAAGGCGAGACCAGTAATTTCATTGATCATAAGCGATGTTGTAGGTGATCGTCTTGATACTATAGCTTCCGGGCCCACGGTCCCCGATAAAACAACATACCATGACGCATACACTGTTCTCGAGAAATATGGTCTCCTCGATAAGGTGCCACGATCAGTGGTCCATGTAATAGAGCGTGGGCTGAGAGGCGAATTACCAGAAACATTAAAAGAAGGTGACCCTATTTTTAACAATACTTACACTAAAATAATAGCTAGCAATATTGTATCACTTAGGCAAGCAGCGAAAATTGCAGCAACAAAAGGATACAAAACAATAATCTTGACTTCAAGACTACGTGGTGAGGCAAGGGAGACAGCAAAAGCATTAGCATCAATAATTGAAAGCATCTACTTTGAGAATGAACCCATCAAGCCTCCAGCAGCCATTTTAGCTGGGGGAGAGACGACAGTTACTGTAAGAGGCGATGGTATAGGAGGAAGAAATCAGGAGTTATGCCTTGCATTACTTATGAACATTGACCCACGTACAGAGTATGTGGCCGTATGTATGGGTACTGATGGCATTGATGGTATAAGTCCAGCAGCTGGAGCGATAATAGATAATACACTACTTAAAGAAGCGTATAAGAATGGTTTACAGCCTGCTAAGTACCTGGAAAACAACGACAGTTATAGTTTCTTTAAAAAACTTGGACGAGCCATAGAGATAGGATATACTGGCACAAACGTCAATGACGTCTTCTTAGCAATAATACCAAAACCAGCATCATATCAAGACAGGAAGAACAGGAACTTAGGGCTCGGCCGCAGGGAAGGAACAGTCATCAATCCTTCGATGCAGGCTTCATCATAGCCCATTTACGCCTCATCTTATTATCACGATGTAGGAAAGGCTACCCGCGTTATTTCGTAATAGTAAT
>JALTZQ010000098.1 GCA_027046105.1 Pyrodictiaceae archaeon | reverse complement strand
GCTGATGTTGGCTGGAAAGCCGTGATTGCAGCAGTAAGTGATATAGTAGCCAAGGCTGGTAGACCGCTAGCAGTCGTTGTAAGCATAGGGCTTCCAGCAACAATGAGGCTTGAAGAGACAGTAGACCTGATCAATGGGGCTATGAAGGCTGCTAGAGAAGTAGGGGCTTGGCTCGTGGGTGGTGATAGCAATCGTGATCCTAGGGGTCAAGGCTGGGTAGATGTCGCTGTTGTTGGTGTCGCTGAGAAGCCAGTGCCGCGTAGGCCTAGGCCAGGGGATCTAGTCTATACGACGATAGGCCGTTACGGCTTAACAGGCGTGGCTTTCCATGCCTTAAGGGAAAACAAGCTTGGCATTCTCGGTAATTACCCGAGAGTCCTAGAGGAGACGAAGCGTCCTAGACCAAGACTAGGTTTTACGGAGCTAGCCAAGAAACTCGGTAATTGTCTAACAGCGTCTATGGATGTTAGTGATGGGCTTGGCTTCACACTATATAGTCTCGCGGTAAAGGCCGGTACATCTATCTATGTTGAGAGAATCCCAATCGAGAAAGAAGCAGTTGAGTATGCTAGTCAGGAGGGTATTGATCCTATGCATCTAGCACTCTATGCTGGCGAGGAGTACGAGATAGTGTTCACTGTAAAGAAAGACTGTAAACAAGTTGTCGAGGAAGTCGCGGCCTCCACAAACACGCCAGTCGCGAGAATAGGCGTACTAGGAGAAGGGAAGGGTAAACCCCACGTGTTCCTTGATAACAAAGTTGTAAGAGCTTGGAGATGGGATAGCTTTAAGGGGTTTATGGCCGTCGCCAACGGCTCCTGATCACCCAACCCCGCTAGCCGCGGGTGTCCCAGGGCCCTAGGAAGAATATCCGTATAGAACCACATGATATATGCTGCGGGATAAGGCTTACAGCCCAATCAATCACTGGCTTAGATGTTAAAGCCAGGTATTACCGTCTGTGGAGGATAGTGGTAACTTACTCCCCCACCCCTCCCACCACCATCACGCGATGAAAAAACGTGCATTACCAAGCCTGGAGACTAAGGCGCCAAGACCCCTATCGCAGAGTAGGACTAGAGAGAGGGATGGGCGAAACAATTGCCAATAGTCTACCGTTGTTCAAGATGCGGCTACATACTCCATATCTTCGTCCGCGTCGGCCAAAATAGTTATGGTGTACCAACACCAGCAGAACTAGCTAACCAGTATGGAGGCTTATGCCCAGCATGCAATCATCCTCTCAATACTAAGCCGAGCATAGATGACGTATTCATAGATCCTAATGGTATGCGTAGACTTGCTGAGACCATCGTGGAAGCACGAAAGACCATGAGAATAAGATTCCATTCAGTCCTAAAATACCTGCCACAAGATCTCGTTTCGTCCATACTCTCTGATGAGGAAGCGGTTGTTTAGAACATGGCCATTTTTACCTAAGAGAACTTTGTTTCTCAGTGCTCAGCCCCTCTTCATCCCCACATATGGGGGTTAGCGGGGTTCAAGTATCAGCATCTAATACCCCTGCTCACCTCATGCCCTTAATTTTAGGCTAGCCTTCCTCTCCTGACTCTAGGGGGAGAGAAGTTAAGGATCTAGCCGCCGGTCAAAGCCCCGACGTGCTGGTTCAGTCTGGAGGTTTCCTAGCCCGTGAACCGGTGGCATCTAAGGCTTATTGTAGTTCCTTGGCTCTTGGCATGGAGCTTTTCAACACTAGTTCACTACCCATGGGGTCCTTACCCAGGTTTATGGGGTATAGGCTATAGTGATATTGTATACGGTGTTTTCTATGAAAGGTTTACCGATACACGCTACTGGTATAATGTCGATGTTTATGGGGCGATTCTGGGTGGCTATTCTGTATGCCCTATCCCCTACGTAGACTACTATCTTGAATACCCACCAATAGTGGGTACGGCCTGGCTAGCATCTGTATGTATTGCATCAGTAGCAACTCAGGGTTTTAAAGGGTTTGAACGAGTAGTAGTGATGGCTCAAGTACACTATATTGTACAGGCGGTTATTATTCTAGCTGGATGGCTATATGTTCTTTGGGGTCTCCTCAAGCTACGAGTGTATGGCGGAGACCCTCTTCTATTAGCTATTATGCCCTCTGCACTGCTTTATCTAGTCTACAATTGGGACGTTATTGCTTCGGCATTTACCATATGGTCTCTTTTTTACCTAATTAAAAGAAAATACCTTTATGCAGGCTTATTGCTTGGCATGGCGTTTTCGACAAAAGTATTGCCAGGAGCCATACTTTTCCCACTCCTAGTAGTCGTGGGTGGAAAGAGCTTACTCTACGGGTTCGTAGCGGGCTCCATACCATATTTGGTTGTTAGCCTCTTATCTCCGCAAGGCATAGCTGATATGGTTTTACAGCATGCTGGCTGGTATTGTGAGAACTGTATTTACCTTCCACTAACAAGTAGCATCTTCAACCCGTTAAATAAGATGTTGGCGGCAGTGCTCATCCCACTAGGTCTCTTAGTAGTGGCTGGTGCTTACCGGGTACCGCGGGAGCCCCGAGACTTCATTGAGCTATATCTGGCAGCGATGATGTTTACGCTAGTCTTTAACTATGTGTTTACACCCCAAATGCTTCTAATGCTATCTCCCCTAGCCCTTCTGGCTTTACGGGGACTTAAGTTCAAAGCCTATATCGTGGCTGACACCTTGAATGCTCTTATAATGGTAGTGTTCTTCAATGATGAGCTAGTAAGAAAAGTACTTGGTCTAGAACCAGTTTTTAGCCCATGGAGTATTGATTCGCCGGTTCAATGGCTCGCAATGGCCCGAAACACGATTTTGTTGTTGATTCTGTTATTGATTCTATATGCGAGGCTAAGCACGTACATTACTGGAGAGAGGGGTTCATGGAGCTACTTTTCTACACTCTCCCGTATCACCTTAGCCAACGCGTTAAGGTTCGATGGTGCACCGGATGCAGCGTACTCGCCGTTAACAAATAGGGATGGCGTCTCTTCGACTGGTTTCTTACCAAACCATTTCTCGTAAGCTTTCACCTCAACGACCCATGCTCTCAGCTCACTCCAACACCTTACTAGTCGGACAAGGAGGCTACCAGCACGGAGACAAGGTATTCCAGCAACGACATAGAGTACAACATTAGCCTTCACTGGTTTAACCCTACGAGGACACTCTGGGCCAACAGCACCACTAGCCTGTAGTAATGCCTCACCAAGAACCCCGACGAGAACATCGGGTATACCACCATAAAACTCCAGTCTACCGCCTAGCAGACCTCCAACCACAAGCCTCGGAGGAGGATACTGGTATACCCACTTATCTGTAATCTTCTCCTCAACACGTACCTTTCCTCTACTAGCCTCTACAGCAAGCTCAAGACTTTCAGCAAGATCCCGCGGTAGCGTCATATCCCTAGGTCTTTCAACCAGGAGATCCACGCTGCTAGGTGCTCTACGGACGACGACAAGTACGTCGGTTAAAGGCTTAAAACCCAATAATACCAATAGCTTATCCAGCAGACTCAAGGAGCCGTGACCCCCTCTCCAAAACCCATTGTACGAGGAGCCCTTGAACACGAGGATAATAAGGTTCATCCCATACTCCGTCAAGCTAGGCACCTAGAAGCATAGGCAGTAAATGGCTGTAAGCCTTGTCCTCTCTACGGTTTTAATCCCCTTCACCCTATATAGCCTATGGCTTGGTAAAATCCAGTTGCCTCGGTGACAGTACGTGAGCATACCATTAGCCTACATTATGGCGATCACTACACTGCTATTGGTGACACCACCC
>JALTZQ010000097.1 GCA_027046105.1 Pyrodictiaceae archaeon | reverse complement strand
GTTTTATCGAGTGCTGTAATACTCTCTTTCTGAGCAATAACGCAGCAAATCCTCTCTGGGCCCAGCTTTACGCCAGCCAAGGGTCTACACGCCTCTCTCAAGCCTATAGTAGTGGCTTGTTGCGATTGAGAGTCTCCGGAGCAGGTGATCAGCTAGAACTATTGCAATCGCCGCCTCTACAACTGCTACACCGCGAACAGCTATTGCTGGATCATGGCGTCCACGACCCTCTATCACTGTTCCCTCCAGTGTCCTCCAGTCAATAGTCTCCTTCACCTTTCTAATAGTACTTGTAGGCCTAAAGAATGCTCTAACAACTATTGTTGATCCAGTCGATATACCGCCCGTGATACCCATAGTAGTGGCTACGTGTCCATCATCAACTACTATCTTCTCTTCCAGCTCGCTGCCCCTTAACTGTGTCATAGCAATGCCATTGTCGAACTCTACTGCTTTAACCCCCGGTATTGAGATAACAGCCTTAGCTATATCAGCGTCAAGGGCATCAAGGGGTGGTTGTCCAAGACCAGGAGGCACGTTGTAAGCATGTGCCTCCACTACACCACCAACACTGTCCCCTTCCTTTATCATCTCCTCCAACAGCTTAATCATTTCCGTTTCGCTATCGAGATTGGGGCAGCGTACTGGACTAGAATAGACACTCATTGGATCTATTGGGGGTTTTACCTCACACTCTATCCATCCTAGCTTACGAAGATAAGCTACAACACCTACACCATGGGCCTCAAGTATCTTTTTTGCAAAATAGCCTGCTGCCACTATTCCAGCAGTTATCCTGCCAGATCTATAGCCTCCACCACGGTAGTCTTCAAAACCCATTGCTGCTAAACGTTGTGCAAGATCAGCGTGGCCTGGTCGCGGCTTATACTTGACGATTTCCTCGTAGAAACTACTATCAACATCACGATTATAGATGACTACGGCTATAGGTGCTCCTGTCGTGTATCCTCGATATATGCCAGAAACTATTCTAGCCTCGTCTAGCTCGGCTCGTGGACTAACCAGTTTCCCACCTGGTTTCCTACGGGAAAGCTCCTGGCGTAGCTCGTTCTCATCAACTCTTATCCCTGGAGGGACTCCCTCCACCACAACGCCTATGCAACAGCCGTGGCTCTCACCAAAAAGGGTGAATCTCAGCAAAGCACCTAGACCCACAGTATTCCCACCACATCCTGGCCTGTAAGCCATGGTTAATATCTTGTTCACCCTATAGTTACGTAATGGAGGGTATCAGGTTTGGATGAACAACCAACAGTACTACTCATGAGGCCTCAAGGTGAAGGGATGGGGGTCTTCGAAGCCTACGCAAGAACAATATATGTGCCAATAGTAGCTGTCAAGCCAATTCCCAATGGAATTAAGAGACTTGGAGAACTGCTTAACTGGGCTGAATGGCTCGTAGTAACTAGCCCACGCGGAGCCCAGCTCATTGCAAGCCAGCTCAAAAGAGGCAAGATGCCTCGCATTGCTGCTGTGGGACCAGTGACGGCTAGGATCCTAGAACAACACGGGATACATGTTGATCTTGTCCCAGAGAATTATCGTGGGGCTGAGTTGGCAAGGCAGCTCCTAGCCCATAAGCCGAGACGAGTACTAATGGCTAGATCCGAGAAGGCAAACCCAGAGCCTACACGAGTGCTAAGAGAAGAGGGGGTCGAAGTCGTTGAAGTACACATTTATACTCTCGAACCAGACGAGAAAATGGCTCTCATCGCCGCAAAAGTAGCTAGCATGGTAGACTACGTAGCGTTCACAAGCCCCCTAATATCAACTATCTTTACAAAAGCACTTAGAAGGGAGGGTTTCAGCCCAGCTAATCCTCCATTCAAACCTGCTGCCATAGGACCTACTACAGCAAGGAAACTATTGGAACTAGGCTACAAAAGCATCCTTACATCGAGAGAATACACTCTTGAAGGGTTAGCAAGAACCATACTAGAGGATTGGAAGAAAAAACAAAACCCCACCACCCCGCACAGTGAAACGTGGCAACCCGGCTAGCCGGGTCGTCTAGCGGCCAAGGATGCGGGGCTTTGGCCCCCGTGACCGGGGTTCGAATCCCCGCCCGGCTACCATTCACCCCCCTCTTCGGGGGTAATGGGACACTAGTTGTAGTATCCTTCCTCTAAGGATGGAGGGGCACCTAGTCTAGTGTCGATACTGCTTAATGGCAGTCAAGTATACTTGGCTACGCCTGGTGATATGTGGTTTCTCTGTGGCTCATGGCTAGCGGGCTCCTCAAAGGTCTAGATAGAATATGGGGACGTCTATGCTTTTTGCATACCTCTCAGCGTCGAAGTCTATTATGTAGCCTGCCACGGCTGGGATAACCTCGTAATCCTCTTCTGTCGCCGAGGCCATTTCTTCTGCACGGTTAATGGCCAAGTCTATATCCGTTATACCAATGTATGGCTTAGCGTAAAGGACTACAGCACCATTATCAGATGCTATTAGCGCCCATGAGTGTGGTGTTGTCTCGAAATCAAAGGTTATGCTAATGTGGTGTACATTTAAACTCCTAGATTCAAGGCCAGACACAATACTGTCTACAATCCTGTAGACGTCGCGTGCAAACCGAGCATTATTTAGTGAGGGTACAACATCGGAAACATCTACATTGTGAAGTGTCTGGGAGAGGCTCTCAAGTACAGCTTCTTCATCAAGAACTAGGGGGAGGAGAGCCTCAGGCACTGGCTCTCTCACCATATAGTATATGTTGGTGGTGGAATGCAAGAACTAGTGGGGGCAATAGCACACGGGTAGCACACTGGGCTAAACACTGATGATACTACCGAGTTACTAGGCCATCACCGAGGACGAAGCCATGGAGACTCCGGGCAACTCTTTGCCTCTCCCCCAATCTTCCTAAGGCCCCTGGGGAAGCAATGTCATTAGGGCAAGTCTAATCCTGCAATCCTCGCCTGGGCCGGTACCCTCTTCCCGGCCTCTAGAGTAATTAGGGTACATGGTAATAGGTATTGGTTAATGGTTATCCTCTGGAAGCTGTTTGAGTTGACGTAGGTGTTGGGTTTTGTCTAGGCTAGGCGTTGTCTTTACATCTCCTAGTTACTGGCTTGATGCTATTGCTCGCTCACTTATAGTCGATGGTGATATGGGGAGGCTGGGTGATAGCTGGGTTGTTGGTATGGGTGTTGCACTACAGGCTTTCGAGGAGGCTGCTTCTAGGCTTGGGGCCAAGGAGATTAGTGGGTCAAAGGCTAGATGGGTAAAAGCTTGGATTGTTGGCGATGTGGTTCTTATCTCTCTTGTTGGTGGGCATGGCTATGTTGAAGCTATCCTAGCTCTTGCCCAGAAGAGAGGTATCCGTTTCATCCTAGGACTAGGGCTTTGTGGAAGTCTTTCCCAAGACCTAGGGATTGGCGATCTAGTTATTCCCTACGCTATGGTCAGAGAAGACGGGTTAACGGACCACTATGTTGAACCCAATTATCCTGCAGTGGCACACCCCCTCCTGCTCTCTAAGCTCTATAACTACCTAGAGTCTAGAGGATGGAAGCCTAGACTGGTGATAGGAGTATCCAGGAGTAGTATACTAACCGAGTCCAAGGAATGGGTAGAGCGTATGTCAAATCTTCGTGTAATATGTGTTGACGTTGAGACGTCAACCCTATACACACTATCAACTCTCATAGGGGTCCCAGCTGTAGCTGCACTAATCGTAAGTGATAACCTTGTAAAAGAGGAGAGTGCGCTCGGGACAAAGCCTCTTCGTGACATCGAGACAAGCCTAGTAATAGACATGACCCAGTTCGCTATGAAAACACGTACTAATGACTCTCTCTTGTTCTCCTGAAACCATGTTAGGATGGGCTAAGCTAAGCTTGGCTCGAGTATTGTAAGATGGGTTAAGCTATTCCAAATAGACATGAAGGGGTGTTAGAAGTTGCTCTGGTGAAGGTAGTGAAATACTATGTCAGGCTAAGGTGGAGCGTGGTGCTAGCTATTATTTTCGGTTCGTGTTTTCTTTGATTCTTCAAGCGACTCTAGTATGAGGCCTAGTATCCTACGTGTATTCTTGACGCCTTTTTCCACCCAGTTATAGAGTTCATAGGCCTCTGGGAGACCTTTCACGAGAACAGATAATTTACGGTAACGTTTATCAACTAGCTCTATAATATCCTTACAAACATTCTCCAAGACCCCGTAGTCGTATGCTACCTTTAACAGCTCCTCTATGATCTCCTCACGTGTTCCACGTAGCGGTATGGGGATGTTATTTCTTCGTGCTATGTCCATGAGGTCGGGGATTGATATGAGTGTTCCAGTTTTGTACGGCTTACTAAGTGTTCTTGCAGCCATTTTAATTAGAGTCAATGGTGAAGGTGTATGATTGCTTTTGGGATCATCAGTCCCCATAATGTTTCACCTCGACTTCAAGGTTCTTAATACGCTTAATTACCTGGTTCAAGACTATAGGCTTGTCGTAGCTACTAGTGATTACCGTGACTTTACTGAAGGGCAAGTTGTCTCCAAGAACTGTAAGTGTTACAATGCCGCTAGTACCATAGGCTATTGCATGTTTCTTGGCATTATTGATGTAAACTCCTAGTTTAGGGTCAAAGTTATAGTCTTTGGGAGGACCACCGTATAGGTGCTCTTCAAGCCTAACAAGGGATTTTTGAAGTAGCATTAAAACACCCACATGTACATGGTCTTGGCTTCTAATGGGGTTGGTAAAGCACTCCTCTGGGCTGATGCCCAGTATTGTCGTGGCAGTTTTAAGGCCATGTATTCCATGGAAGGCTGTAGCTCTCGCGATAGCGTAACACTCTGGGCTAGTAGTAGCCATAGCCTTTACCTTCTCGAATAACTCGTTGTCTGGCTTAAGGTCTTCGGATAACTGTTGAGCTAGTTTCTTAGAGCACAAGGGGAGCCATTCTCCACCACAAAGATAGTCTTCAATATCTTCTTCAAGAGGTTCGTCGCTATCCTCATATCTATACTGGTATAGGAACCCAGCATCGGCAATCCTTAGCACGTCAACACTAAGTCCTACGCCTCTTGCAAGTTCGAGGACATGCTCAAGTCTTAGACATAGGATTGAAGTGGCTAATTTCATTCCATCCCTAAGGTGCTCGGCAAACGTAACTAATAGGCTTCGATGCCAGAAACTTGAACCTTTAAGTCTCTGTGCCACGTAGTTTGAGTAGGAGTCAAGGAAGGCATCATGGCCAGCTAGTTTCGCCATTATATTCTCGAATACGTCTAGGCTCATGGTTCTTATGGCTATAGCTAGTATGTTGAGTAGTTGCTGTGGAAACTCCCTTAGCTTAAACTCCTCGCTGGGTCTGGTAGCGTACCTGGCTATAAGTAGGCCTGTAGCCAGTTGGGGAAAGGCTGTAAGAAGATTCACAATACCTGTTAAGCGTACATCTCGGGGAGGAATTGATGACATACTACCACCTTGAATGTTCTCTGTGGCAGGGCGTAATTGAGGTAAGCTGGGATACAACCTCTCTATGGAGTTGGGTACAGCCAACACCAAAGCCTTCAGTGAAGCGTTTACACCTAAGCCTGCATTCAACTGCTATTGGTATTATGCTGCCTCCGCGAAAGAGTATGAAGACCTTATGGTTCTCGGTAACCATTGTTAAAGGTATGAAGCCTTGGAGTACAATTAGACATGCCCTAATTGCCCGGAGCATAATGTCTTCTGATTCTACCTTTAAACTTGCATTGAGCGTCTTTAGTAGGGATTTAACGTGACCGTGTAGTACGAGCTCGTGTAGTAACGGGCCTATGATGGGCCGTAGGATTATTGCTGCTGCTTCTTCAATGGAACAAATGTTTGCTTTCACTACATCCAGTTCTCTCAAGGCTAGTATGCGGCCGAGGAGAACTAATAGCGATAATACATCATGGATGTCGAGACCATCGAACTTATCTAGGTTCCAGCTTTGCCGTAAACATCTAAGGAAAACATTATCATCGATGACACCATTCACTAATCCTACTATGCATCCCTTAACGGTTACACTATAACCACTACTCGATAGTGGTAGTATGAGTCTAAGCCTTGTAGCATGCCTAACCTTAGCGTAAACGGTACTATAGCTTATTCTTAGATCTCTTGAGACACGATAGAGGGTAAAGCCGGGTACGCGTGCCGCATAGCTTATGATGGTTGCGGTAGTATAGTCTATTGATGGTGTAAGAGGCCTCCATACGCTCCTTACTAAACCTACAAGTCTACTAAGCTGGATCCCCCATGAAGCCTCACCATGTTCTGGGGGTTCGAGTAACCCCCTATTTAATCTCAGCTTGACGGGTGACATACCATCTACAAACTCATGTCTTCATGGCCCTCCACTACACTTCTCATGACCCGAGTGATAGCATATCTAAACCTGATGTGATAGTTTTACAGTTCCCCATTATATACATGGTTTAAGATGTTCAACACAGTGTTACACTTCTCAGACCACCGCGGTGGTATATGATATGGTACGCTATGCAATGGCAACGATAGAAGACCTCTGCATGCTATGCTGGGCTTGTGTTGCAGCATGTAAACAAGAATTTGATACTCCACTGGGTAAGTGGCGTCTCTTCATAACAGAAGTCTATGTTGGCGAGTACCCAAACATAGTAGGGTACATGATACACCTTCCACAATGTAATCACTGTGAAAATGCTCCATGCATAAATGTATGCCCTACTGGTGCGCTATATCATGCTGAGGGAGGCATTGTTAGGCTTGATAAAGACCTATGCATCGGATGCAGGGCATGCACACGTGCATGCCCCTACAATGCCATCTTCATTGATCCCCGTACAGGTAAGGCAGATAAGTGTACATTCTGTGAGCACCTCATCGAGAAAGGGCTCGAACCTGCATGTGTCGCAGCATGTCCTACGGGTGCACGTATATTTGGTGATTTAGATGATCCTAATTCACTTATATCAAAACTCTACCGTGAGAACAAGATAAAGCCCGTAGGTGATGTTGCTAGAAAAGTAAGGCCCCGCCTCTTCTTTGCTCCTCTTGGCACGTTCCGCCCTATTGAGACGCGAGCCGGTGCCTTCGTAAAAATAGTTAAGCCAAAGGACTGGGAGGAGGAGCTTGTAGACAAGGAGCTAGATGTAACAAACTGGAACCCTAATGCCGATCCAAGACTCCTACCCGGTGCACACGAGGAGTACAATCCCGAGCCTAATGTGCAAGGACTATGGGCCACTATAAGGCTTACAAAAGACCCTATGGTAGCCTCAATTAGCGAGATTGTCCGAGATACAAGGCAGGTTCTCGTGAGAGCTGCAATAGCCTTACTGATACTACTTGGTGCAGCATCAGTTTGGACCTCAATAATAAGGCCTGCCCATTCTTGAATAGGGTGGGATCATGGTTGAGCTCGTTAAGAGAATAAATGGTGAAGTTCATGTTCTGCGATTTAGGCAAGCGACTCAGGTAGCTCACCTCTTCCTCTTCTTAGGCATGACTATATGCTTTGTAACTGGGCTAGCAATGTTCTTCAAGATAGACGAAGTCCAGATCTTTGCTGATCTCGGCAAAGCTCTCGGGCTACCCGCAAACGCGCCAGAACAACTCATTGGGATACTTCATGACTGGGTTGGCCCAATACTAATGCTGGTAGGCGTTATTATAGCGCTTGTGGTATCCGTGAGACCCTCGACTATTCGGCAGGCCCTTCTAACGTATAGCGACATTAAAATACTGATTGACATAGCTAAGTCGAGATTTGGAAAAGCACCTAGGCCCAAGATAGGTTTCTATCATCCACTTCAAAAGATCTGGATCTGGACCGTGGTTATCGGGCTAATTCTCCTTGGCGTATCCGGCTTCCTAATAGCGATTGAGAAATGGTTCATGATGAAGATCATGGATGATGTGACGAGGCAAGTAATGTCACTACTACACATAATTGGTGCATTTATGTTCTACGTGGCACTACCAATACACTTTATCATGGCCGTTGCACCAATAAATTGGCCTATCCTTAAAAGCCAGTTTCTCCTAAAAGGCTACGTACCGCTGCCATGGTGGAAATTCCATCACCCAGCCTATGTAGAGGAACTTGAGCAACGTGGAGCCATACCCCCCACTTCCTCATCCTCACCTTCCCATACTCAAAGAGGTGAAGGTGGGTAGATCTCATGCCTGCACCAAGCCAGTTATTGGAAAGCGTAAGACTGAGTAGGAGGAAGTTTATCAAGCTTGGACTTGCTGCTGCAGCTAGTTTTACACTAATTGGTCTAAGGCCTGCAAGAGCTGAATTACTCAAGGAGGTTGAAGAGGGTAAGAACTGGTTCCGTGGTGAAACAGGAAGGGTAAAGGGCTTTGAAACGCTTACCAGGGTTCCACCACCAGGCCGCATAGTAGATGCTGGTACAGAGGTTGAGGTTGGTAGTCCAGAGGGTTTGAAGAGGATTCGATTGAAGTGGTTTAGCAATTGGCTTGATTGGCGCGAGTATGAAGGGACGAAGTGGCCGAAAAGGGTTGAGAAAAGATACTTTATCGCGCCAGGTGGTGTATGCGGTTATTGTGAAGTCTCGTGCCACTACCTGGTATGGATAGACAAGGAAACTGGAACGATTAGAAAGATTATGCCTAACCCGTTCGCAAAGAACAATTGGAGTCTATGTGTTAAGGGAATGGGTAATGCTGCTGCTAGTGCTCATCCAGACCGCATAACCTTCATACTGTCAAAGATAGATCCCAGGACAAGACGGAGAATAGGGACTCGCGGCGATGACAACTGGGTGAGGATTAGCTATGAGGAGAGCATAGAGTTAGCCGCCGAGTACTGGTATAAGGGGCTCTACGGCTATCTTGTGAAGAAGGATCCAAGAGAAGCTAAGACAGTTTTCTGGATGGAGGGAAGACCTCTTCAGCAAGGCTGGGTAACCCATGGAGGCTGGGGTAAACTCTGGGAGCAACAACACTCATTCCATAGCCATACGAACTTGTGTAGTTCTGGAATGAGGCTAGCAAACGCTACATGGACCGACAAGGACCGCAATAGCCCTGACTACTTCAAAGCCAAACTGATAATACTCCATGGTAAAGGCATCCTTGGCGATACAGGACACTACCTAATGAGCCACGGTCCACGCGCCGCCATAGCAAGGTTCAAGGGCGCCAAGGTGGTATCAGTTAGAGAAAAGTACTTCCACACAGACCTCTTAGCTGACTACTGGTTATCACCGTGGCCTGGTACAGAGGCTCTAATCTGGCTAGCCGTAGCCAACGTGCTCGTCAATGAGCTAGATGCCGTTAACTGGGATTTCGTTAGAAGATGGGTCAATTGGGACTGGTTTGTCCGTGACCGTGATGGTGTAATTAAATGGCTGCTCGATAACGGCTATATAAAGACACCACCACCCGATGACATATACGAGCGGCTACCCGACGGCCGTTATGCGATCAAGGACTGGAAAAAGGCATTTGAATGGTTTAAGACGTGTCTTAGAGAGTTCCTCAGCAACTTTACACCAGAGTACGCTGCATGGGTTAGCAGGCTAAATGCAAGGACACCACCACCACAAATGCCAAGTAGCGGAGAAGTGAGACAAGCAGCTGAGCTAATACGTGCTATTGCACGAGAGATAGCTCGTGCAGGTACCGCTATATCAATTCACCAATGGAGGGCTGTAGGCCAAACCTATGGTGGATGGATGGCTGGTCGTGCCCTCTTTTTGGCGGCCGTAGCTCTTACTGGCGCATTTGGTGAGCCAGGTGGGACAGGGACATCGGCATGGCATAACCTTAATCTGGCCTTCCATGGCTGGAAGGGGAGCCTAGCATACCGCACACTGGGTAAGAAACTCTATGGCCCTAGAATCTGGAATGAGTACGTCTTCTCGCCAGAAGAGCAAGCATTTGGCCACTATGATCCAACGAATACAGCTGTATTCAAATGGTATGACGAGGAATGGAAGAACTATTGGAGACGCTGGGGCTTCCCAATACCAGACAAGATCTATCTACACTTTAGCCGTGTAGTAAACCCAATAGCGACCTACCAGGCAGGCATTCTATGGTTCAAATTCCTAAGTGACCCCAATAAGGTCGAGCTAGTAATACATGCAACACCATTCCTTAACGAGATGTGTTATGTCGCCGACATAGTGTTGCCAGAAGGCTTCTTCCATGAACGCCACGAAGGCCAGCCGGCCTCCTCCGGTATATATGCGCCCGCAAAGTGGACTTCTGTTAGGTGGCCAGTCTACTACCTATATCTCACAAGGACGCAGGGATGGAGGCCCAGCGACCCACATAGGACATGCCTTGAAGCGCATCAACGAATAGGCCTTGGTGATGTAGTGTCCTATCAGGAGTGGAGTCTTGAGGTATACTGGCGTGCTATAGCTAAAATGGTGTTGAGGGCTAAACGTGAGGGTGTACCGCTAAGCGAGCTTCTAGAGGAGCGTGAGATAGACTACCTAGGCCTCAAGGTCAAGATTCCAAGTGTTGCTGATAGACTAGCCTTCCTTATCGAGGATAATCGGGGTAAGAGATTTGCACAAAGGATTGGCGTTAAGCCAGAAGAGTTGCCAAGAGTACTTATAGAGAGACTCTACCGTGGCGAGATAACCTATGATCAATGGGTAAATGATTTGAGAAAAGAACTAATGATAACAATGCTGGACTGGTACAACCATGCATCGTACGTTGCCACGCCGAGACTCGTAGATGAGTGTAAGAGGAGGGGTCTGGAGCCCATTGAGTGGTGGGAGATGTACCAGTTCTGGGAAGAGGTACCTGAGGTGTATAAGCAGCATACATATGAGGCTAAGGTGCCACGGGACAAAGTTGCATGGATAGATCCTGTAACAAAGCTTGCATTCGATGCTAAGGGCGGCATTGTTGGGGTTGAAGTAGACGGTGTTGTGTATCGTGGGCAGAAGACTTGGTCAAGGAAGCTAGAGTTCTTCTCACTCCCAATGAGAGAGCAAGAGTTAATGGAGCTCTCGATACCGATATGGCCTAAGGAGGAATGGCTGAAGAAAGCAATGGAGGGTAACATGGATGCTGTGAGAAAGCTTGTTGAAACAAAAATGCACTACGTGATACCCTTGATGGACTTCTGGATACGTATACCAGGGCTAACAACAGGGGTTGATCCAAGTAGGGGCGAGCTAGTCTTCATCGCTAACTCGAGATTCCTCTTCGCAAGCGAGAACTCTAGATCCCAGTACAGCTGGTACACCTTTGAGCTATTCCCTGCACTCTACCTATGGATTAACCCTATTGACGCTGAGAGATTGGGTCTAAAGACTGGCGATGTTGTTAGAGTCCGTGTACTCATACAGCCACTAAATGACCTGGAGGTCTCAAGCTTTGTCACTAAGGTATGGGTAACCAATAGGGTAAGGGAAGGAGTTGTCATAATGCTACATGGCCAGTATCGCTGGAGACCAGCATGGTGGAGTGAAGAGCGTGCATCCATAAATATTGGTGGCCGTAGATACAGCGTAGCACCCTCGCCAACAATATTCGCAGCCTACGAGATGAATATCGATGGTAAGCCTCTACTAGATGCTATAAGGGATGGCTCTATCCATAGAGACTGGAGAGAATTCACAGCAAGACTAGTAGAACCACCAAGGCCGATGACGGACGAAGAGATAGCTAAACGCTATGTAACCAACCTATACCGTGAACACGGAGCACCTTTCTGGGATCTAGCTAAATTTGTATGGTGGAGAGAAACTGGTGTACCATACGACTTTATACTACCACAAACCAATGACCCAATCTCATGGGCAAATCTATGGCACTTCAAGGTTAGAATTGAGAAGGCAAAACCCGATGAATACGGACAAATGGAGTTCAACTACGAGGCCGCTAAAATGGCATTCGACTTCTTCTTCAAACTACTAACACATGGTGCTCGTGGCGAGCTTGCTAGAAAAGTCTATGATTTCTGGAGAAGACAATGGGGTGCCATAGACCTGCCATTCCCACGAATACTTGGCATTGTCAAGGGAGAGCTAGTAGCCGTCTATAAACCAGAGGAAGGCGGATTAAGGGTAGATGATTGGCCCGAGAAAGGATTCAGGCGAGCCTACTTCCTAGGAGCTGGTATTGGTGGTAAACCCGACAAAATAGCTTACAAGTGGCCTCCACGAGTACCAGATCCTAGAGAACTACCCTAAGGAATACTTCGGATAAACAACCCTCTCCCAAGAAATCTTTTCCTAAACCAGGGAGAGGTGGATGCATGGCCCATAGTAGGATCAAACACGTCTTCTACAAGACCATTGCGTGGATTGACAAGGAACGTTGTGTTAAGTGTGGTAGGTGTGTGAAAGCATGTCCCTTACACGCAATATCGTGGAAACCGAAGAGCTATCCTAGGATCGATAAGAAGTTATGTATAGGATGTACGATATGTTCCAACGCCTGCCCCGTCTCAGCCATAGAGTTTAGGAGATCAATCAGCTTTCTCCCCCTAGCACTTACTCTTACAGTGCTAATACTAAGCGTCATAGCTACATACACATTAGCGTTTGGACCAACGCCGTCAACTACAGTAGTAGAAACACCGCCATCAACAGTTAGTATTGAGGGTCTTTTCGAAGAATCGTCGCCCTCACCATCTGCAAAGGTGAACATTAGCTACTACTATGTGCTCGAGGAGGAAGCTGGTACTGAAGGTGGTTAAGGAGATGGATGAGCTTAAACGAGCACGTTATGGCATGTACACGTTTCTGTCAAGAATCTTTATGAGCGAGCTCGGCTTGGAGGAGGTTGCAAAGCTGAAGAAAATTGTTAATACTCTACCAGAGCCTCAGCGAAGTACTGTATTAAGTGAATTCAAAACCCATAGCACTGAGGAACTGTATCTTAGGCTACGCGTGGATTACACCAAGACATTCCTACTCTACATCCACCCTTATGAGAGCTTTTTCCTTGACGAGACCGGTCTTCTCTGCACTGATGTCTCAACTAGCGTGAAGAGGTTCTATATCATGGCCGGCTATGAGCCAGTTATTGAAGAAGCGAGAGTTAGATGCTTCGACCATATAGGCCTAGAGCTAGCATTCATGGCTAAGCTTATTGAAGAGAATAGGCTGGATCTCCAGTATAGGTTCCTTAAACAACACTTAGCGCGTTGGGCACCTGTGTTTGGAATTGTCGTCTCTGAGGTTGCATCAACGAAGTTCTATAGTGCCATGGGTGAGCTCTTAGCAGAGTTTGTGGTCGAGGATTATAGGTATGTCCATGGTCTTGCAGGGAGGTAAGGATCGTATTCTAGCAAGCCTAGCCACTAGCCTAGAGACATGACAATGGTAGACGCCGATGGAGGCCCTATGTGGAAACAATTAAAATGCTTCACAAAGCCCTGGGTGGCGTCGATGGGTAGGAGATTTGAATGCTCCTACATCTATCCACGGGAGGAAGATTGGGTTCTTGCTAGACTTGTTGAAAGTGGAGAGAAAGTGCTAGTAGCTGGTGTGAAGTCCTCTGGTGTTTCGACACTACTCAAACGATTACAAAAACTATCAGCAGTTAAGCTGTACTATACTCGGGAGACGGGTGACGCCCTTGCTGCGTGCCGGCATGACTATGTGGTACTGGACGCTGATAGACTACAAGATGCCCTCAAAGTACTCAGTAGATGCGAGAAATGCATTGTTGGCTTAACACTACCCCTCCTAGAACTGGCAAGTCTACCATCAAAAGTAGCTGGTGTAGCAATTCTCGTACCTAAGCCACTATCTCCTAGCGAACTCTACGACTACTTGTCAAACGTGTTAGGGGTTAAGCTCGAGGATTGGACGCTTATTGACGAGATAATGTGGAGAACAGGTGGTTTTCCCGGTCCTTTATGCGAGACCGTAGTTAAGAACAATCTCCACTCAACCCTAATTACGAGGAGTAAATTACCACTTTTCGGTGATATGCCTAATTGGTTAAGGGAGGCATATAGTAGTGATCCAGTAAACCTAAGAAACCTAGCAGTACATCTCCTCCTAGCAAAATTCGATGAAGAAGCAGCTACTAGCCTTGGAGCACCAGTTAAGGCTCCTTGGCTTGTGAGGCTAAGCGATGGAAGTATCGCTATATGGCCTGAACTACTATGGCTTCAACCATTCCTCCAGAAACTATTTCCTAGAGAAGCAAGAAAGGTTTTCAGTTATGGTCTCAGAAGGTGTCGCGACACTCATAGTGATAACTATCTATGCTTCCTCTATGCATCAAGTCTCTACTCAATAACAGAGGCAAGAAGCCATGCCATAGAAGCGCTCTGGTACGCTAAGAAAGCTATCAGAGAGATTAATGACCCTATTCCACGTTTTAGGCTAGTAAAACGAGCCCTAGAGCTTGCACTAGAGGCCTATCCCAGGGAAGCGGGCTTCTGGCTCCGCGAAGCCATACGAGCCCATAAATGGCTTGAGCCTACACCATTCGATGTAGGATGGTTGCTTGCGAGTATAAGGGAGCTAGTACATAGCAAGCAACTTGGAATAGAGGAAGTAGCTAATATCCATGTTGAGCTGGGTACAGTACTAGCTACATGGGGGCGAATTGAGGAACTTGAAACTACCATATCGGAGCTTGAAGAGCTACTAAGAAAAACTATGTGGAGAGCCGAGGCAAGCAGTATTGAGACAGCCTACCTTCTACTCCTGGCTACCCAGGCAGTCGTGCAGGGTCGTTGGAGAGAAGCTGATAGAATTCTAAGGGAGGTCAGCCCACGATTAACTAGTGCGCCTAATCTACGTAGCCATTTTTACCGATTAGCACTTAGAGCCTTGATAGCTCTGGGTAGACTTGGAGAAGCAAGGCAACTGCTGGGATCACGTGAGGTGCAGGAAAGCCTAGAACTCCAGGAACTGGAAGACTTCAAAGCAGTCCTTGATATCTTGGGCTTAAAGAGTACTAGAGAAGCCCAAGAATACTTGGAGAGAGCTTCACCGAAAACACCTATTGCTAAGATAGCCACTACTATACTATCAACACTATATGGGCGAAAGACACGTAGCCTTGTGCACCCTTACTGGCTTAATACTTACCTGTTGAGCCTAAGACTTGTGGGAGAAGGGAAAGTTTCTGAGGCCTACGCGCTCATTAAGACAATTGAACAGGAAATACCACCTTTAGCACTAGTAGCCCTTGATATAGCTGTAGCCACAATTAGTCCACTAAAGGCTGATAGGGAGTCACTAGTTGAAGCACTTAGCCAACTCCGAGACAATATCTCTAAAACACAGCTACAAGGTGCAATAAGGGTGCTAGACGAGCTTATCGAAGCTGCCAAAAAGGGTAACGAGCATGGTTTAAGGCTTGCACTCGCCAAGCTAGTCATCTACTCACTAATCTAGTACCAATTTAGACCGGGCTTCAACACCCTACTCCACCTAGCCATACACTATCTCGCTGTTCAAGGGTTTGTGGAGGAGCTTAAGATTCTACGTGGACAAGATAGTATATGGAGAGCTATAAGACCCGTAGCAAGGTCCAAGACAAATAAGGGTATGTGTTGAATCGCTAATGGGCCTAGACTACCAGCTGCTGTGATGATGCTCCTTGAAACTCTGCCAGCACTAAAAAGAGCCACTATAGCTGCTAGGCTATAACCCCACTTAAAGCCCTTGACAACGCCTAGGATACTAGCAGTGTAAAGAAGGGCTAATACGACATTCTCTACCAGTAAGAACAGATTAAGCTTTACAATAAACACTATGCCCGCGTGACCAGCTGCTAGTAGTACGAGCAACATGGTTAAGAAACCCATCTGGCCTTTCATTCTCTATGCCCCCTCCTGGAAGAGGATTCCCACGAAAAGCCGATACAGATGTACCAATCTATTCTTCTACGTAGTGGCGGAGAAAACTAGCCAGCTCTTGGTCATGGCTTCACACGTTTTCCTTGCTCCTCAATAAATTCTTTCCCAGATAAACCATGCACCAATGCCTCCGCTTAATAGTGTCAACGAGATTTTCACCCTCGACTAGACTCTTTGGCCAAGGAGCATGTGGCGCCATGAGAGGGTAGTATATTTTGTTTTGATTCACCCTACTCATTTTCGGCGGCGTATTATCTAGGAAGTAGGAGATTGTGGAGGGTAGATTGGCTTCTTCCTTCCTAGGAGCCTTTGGAATTCGCTCTTACTTAACACCATAATGTGCAAGGGGTAGTATGGGGGAATGCCGTACGACTCTAGTTCTTCCCATAGCCTTGCCAGGATACGAGTTCTTTCTTCAACCCCAAGCTCATAGCTGAACACTACTGCTATGTCTATGTCACTCAGTACAGTTAATCTGCCCTCAGCAGCTCCCCCTACAAGGTATACTTCAGCCTCGGGGTAGAGTTCCCCCACGATCCTAGCTACATCTAAAACTACTTTTCTCCATAACCTAAGCTGCTGGAGGCGTGTTTCAGGCAAA
>JALTZQ010000096.1 GCA_027046105.1 Pyrodictiaceae archaeon | reverse complement strand
ACTAAGCCCAGTATGCCCGTCGGTGTCTTGGGGGCTATCGCGACCTAGTAGGTTGTTGTCTTGGTGGGGGAGGGCTTGTGAAGGAGGTGTTCGGCAGTGATGCTGTTGTTGGTATAGTGTCGGGGGATGCTCGTCCAGACTTCTTTGTGTTTACAGTGGATCCATCCAGGGCCCCTCCACTCTATGACTACGTCTATGTCGTTGTTGAGGAGGTTCCTCCAGGAGAGGATCGTGCTGTACCCGTTCCCGTGCTTGCCCAGATACGTGGGCTAAAACGTTTGGCTCTTGGCGTGTCACCAGAGCAGCCTTGGCCCGTGCTTCGCAGTCTTAGGCTCACGTCTTCTCAGGATACTGTTGTTGCATTTGCTCGTGTCCTTGGTTATAGGTGGAAGGGTGCCATTTACTATCCGAGGAGAGCTCCACAGGTTGGTAGTAGGGTATATCTAGCACCAGATTCTATGCTTGAAGAATTCTATTCTGTTGAGGAGAAGAGGAGACTACACTTAGGCTACATGATCTCTCGGCCACGTGTACGTGGTTTCCTCGACCTTGAGGGTATTAAGAGGCATGTAGCAATCATTGCTGCTACGGGTGCTGGTAAGACATGGGCTAGTGTTGTATTAATTGAGGAGCTTCTACGTAAGGGTGCGACAATCCTTGTACTGGATCCTCACGGCGAATACGTGGCTATGAAGAAGAGTGCTTGTAGACTCGGCCCCGAGTTTTGCAGCAGTGTCCGCGTGGTTAAGGGGAGGAGGGATCAGGATGGTGATATACTGTACCGTGTTAGCGTATCCGAGATGAGTGCTGACGAGCTTGCATCTATTGCAGGTGTTCCATCGAAGGCTACAAGGATACGTAGCGTAATTAGTGGTGCCAAGACTCTCTCCGAGACAGTAGCCAAGCTTCTAAATGACTCTTCATGGCTAGGGTTGAAGGGGATCCTAAGAACTATTTATGCATCAATAGATGCTGCTGAAGTAGTAAAGCTACGTGGCGGTAATGGTCTTGAACAATTCACGGTAGAGCTTCTACGCAGGCTTAGCCAATCACTAGGCAGAGAAGCTGCTAGCATACTAGAATCCGAGCTAAAGATTGATGAAGCTATTGTCCGCGGTATAAGGAGGCTATGGCTTGTTCTTCGAAAAGATAGTGAGCCAGCCTATGATGCTGCAAGGTATCTTGATGAGCTTCGCCGCTTAGGCGTCTATGGTGTATCACAAGTGTCTATGGATGCCCTCTTATCCCCAGGCACGGTTACAGTGGTTAACCTTGCAGGGCTGCGTAGCGAAGTACAGGACCACCTAGCCTACAACATTCTATCAAGAGTGTTCAATGCAAGGCTACGTCACCAGCGTGGTCTCAGCGGGGAATCCTACCCCTACCCCGTAGTCGTAGTTGTCGAAGAGGCCCACCGCTTCATGCCGCCTAGGACACAAAGGCATACACGGACCCGGGATATTGCTGCTGTTATTGCTAGTGAAGGGCGTAAATTTGGTGTCTACATGGTTGCAATAACCCAGAGACCTAGCCGTGTTGACGGAGATGTTCTTAGCCAGTTGCAAGGCCAGATAGTATTACGCATAGTGAACCCCAGGGATCAAGAGGCGGTTCGTGATGCTAGTGAACAGATAAGCCAGGATCTACTAGAGAATCTCCCTGGCCTTAACACTGGTGAAGCCGTTGTAGTAGGTCCCCTAGCGCCAGCACCACTCATGGTTCGACTTAGAGATCGTGTACTAGACTACAGTGGTGGCGACATAGCCCTCGTCGAGGCATGGGGTGGTAGCCTAGAAGAGACAAGGTTAATCGAGGATTATCGTAGAGAAGTCTTGGACAAGCTACGTAGCCTACTAGGTGACCACGTCGATATGGAACAGGGTGTCACTGAGCTACTTGGTGCACGAGTAGATAGAGAAACCATCGAGAATGCTCTAAGACTACTTGTACGCGACCATGTATGGGCGGGCTATGATGAGCAAACAGCAACAGTATACGGGGAAGCTGGTGGCTATGATGTACGTGTGGGGCTTGGAGAAGGGAGAGTCAAGTGTAGTTGTGGCTCCAAGAAACCCTGTAGTCACTCGGTAGCTATACTCCTACGAGCCCTACTGGATGACCTCCTAACTATGCCTAGAGAAGAGCAATTATGGACCCTCTAATGAAGCTATTCTAGCAGTTTCTTCACTACAGCACCGTCTCTTATCACGAGCTTTACCCTTTCTCTACTAAGCAGTAAACCTACATCGTCTAAGGGATTACCGTCCACGACAATGATATCCGCCTTCATCCCATCCTCCAAAACACCCGCCTGACCACCTAGGCCCGCTGCCTCGGCACCATGAAGTGTTGCTGCCTTAAGGGCCTCTGCAGGGCTAAGACCAAGCTCGTCGACGAATAGCTTGATCTCTACAGCGTTTTCACCATGAGGGAATGGTCCTCCAAGATAGTCTGTCCCCGTTGCAAGCTTTACTCCCAGCTTTGCAGCCTTCCTCACATTGTCCAAGTGGGTCTTGTAGATCTCCTCTGCCTTCCGTAGACCCCACTCGGGAATCCCTACTTCAGACCCTACCTCGAGTATCCTCTTCACCACAGCTAGAGTTGGTACAATTACTGCGTTCTTTTCTCGTGCAAGCTCTGCAGCCTCATCATCCATGTAGATAGCATGTGCTATAACCTTTACACCAGCCTTTAAAGCGTTCATGATACCCTCCTTACCCTGAGCATGCGCATGAACAAATCTTCTCGCAGCTCTTGCTTCATCCACAATAGCCTCTAGCTCTTGCAGAGTAAACTGCCGGTACTCTGGCCTATCCTTCTCAGAAAGAACACCACCAGTAGCCATGACTTTTATGAAGTCCGCTCCCTCACGAAGAGCGTAACGTGCAGCCTTTCTACAATCATCGACACCATCACATATGAGGCTCATGAGGGGTGTTATCTTCCTCGTAGTCCTCGCATCAACCCACTCTACAGGCAAGTAGTGAGCATCACCATGGCCAAAAGTCTGGCTTAAGGGGAACCCAGCAGCAACTATACGAGGACCACGTAGACTCCCCTCCTCTACAGCATATTTTAAATGAAGAGCTATCAATCCACCTGCATCAACAACTGTCGTGAAGCCTGCATCAATCAATGCCTCTGCATCCCTAACCGCACGGGCAAAGAATACCCCCAATGGCGTGACAAGAGGCTCCTTAACAAGATCACCAGTCCTCATACCAAGCAAATGCATATGAGCATCTACGAGACCCGGTAAAGCAACCCCTCCCCTACAACTAATCCTCTCAGCATCCTCTGGAACCTCAACAGAACCCGTAGAACCCACAGAAACTATCCTATCACCACGTACAACTATCAATGCATTTTCAATGATATGGCCCTCCCTAACATCTAGGACACGAACATCCTCAAGAACAAGAGGTTTACCCACAGCCAGCACACCATGAAAACACCCTAGAACCCTTAGAGTAGGATAAAACCCCAACGCTACACCAAAAAGAGCCAATAGCACATGAAACAAAATTTAATGGCCAAACATAGAGTGCAACCTTAACCAAAAAGCCAAAGAGGATCTTACAGTAACGACACCACACCAACACACCCTAATGATGGGAACAAAAGTGGCAGCCATAGCTGCGTGGAACTGTAGGGAATGAGCTTCATGACCAACTAAGCCCACATAAACATAATAAATATAGGTCATGATGCTAGACCTCTCTTAGAGAATCAACCATTGGTCATGCTAGATCAGATCTAGGATAGTTGATACCGGCAAGAAAAGGGTTGTAGAGTTA
>JALTZQ010000095.1 GCA_027046105.1 Pyrodictiaceae archaeon | reverse complement strand
GACTTAGTAGGCGTGGTTGGCCTAGAAGGAAAATTGCTGAGAATGTTGAGGCAGAGCTTGTCGGTGTGGTTGCTTCTGAAGCCTTAGAATACTTTAGCGACCGTGTTGTTGAGCTCGATACTACAAGGCTTAGTGTTTATGAGGCTGTCGAGGGGGCTTTAAGACTTCTCTCAAGTCATAGTAGATGCTGTATAGACTGGCTTGAGAAAATTGAGGAGAAGGAACTACAAGAGCTGATAGGTTTGATAGGCTAGGCTTAGCCTAGACCAATTTGGGTGTGATTCATCATGAGTGAGGGCTTTAGAGTTTCTAAGATAGACATTGAGACATTTGCTTCCAGACTTAGGGGCATTGTGTCTAGTATTGATGTTGTCTTGTCGCGTAGGGAAAGGGAGAGAGATGCAATGATAAAGAAGAGTCGTGATGTGATGAGGCTCTCTGGATGGGCTATAAATGCTATTCATAGAGGTAGACTTGAAGAGGCCAGGAAATACTTGTATGAAATGGAGAATGCTGTACAAGAGTTCCTTAGACATGCGAAGAGCGATCCCTTCCTATATCACAGCGGTCTCGTTTATAATACTCTTGCAGAGTATGTTGAAGCTAAGCTTTTTTACAGCATAGTTGTTGAAGCACGCTTGCTTAGCCCAGAGGAGCTAAGGGTAGATGAAATCCCTTACTTGCAAGGTTTAGGTGATGTTATTGGTGAGCTTCGTAGACTTGCCTTAGATTTTCTTAGGGTCGATAAGATTACTGAGGCAGAAAGGCTACTTGAGATAATGGAAGCAATATACTATGAGATAAGAGGACTTGAATACCCTGACGCACTCATACCTGGCGTTAGACATAAGGTGGACGTTGCACGACGCCTTCTCGACGACACTAAGGCTCTCTTATTAGAGGTCAAGGGTCGAAAAGAGGTGCTAGAGGCGCTTAGCGTTGGGCGAAGCCAGTGATCCAGTAGCTATCTTCATGGATGTATTTAAGAGGTATATGCGGGATCGTGGCCACATGATACTCTCTATGGCCCAGACTGCTGGGCAGAAAAAGTTACGTATTTCGCTCAGAGGGCTCTGGCGACGCTATGAGGCTGGTTCAACTGAGTACTACTGGTTCATGGATGTCGTCAATGCTATCCGTTCTTGCAACGAGTGTTTAGGCAAATTACGTGAGGAGGCAGGTATCTTGGGCTTCTGGGAAGAGGAAGGGGAACCCTATATTATCGTTGACGTATCTAAGCTTAAGAGGTTGTACGAGAACATGAGGAATCAAAAAGGCCTATAGCTATAACCACGTGCTGCTTGGGGTGATGAAAAACCCCGGAGACCCGGCTAACGACCCCAGTTATAGGGTTGGGGGATGGGTATGCCCCGCATCACTGACTACTCCATGTTAGGGGATGGGCATGGTGGGTAAGCTTCCTCACGAACTACTTGTAGCTAAGGTTTTTCGACGGATAGGAGTTAGAGACCCCGATGTCATCGTGGGACCTGGTGTAGCTATTGATGCTGCTATTATCAGAGTTGGTAGTGAGTATCTTGTTGTTCACACTGATCCTATAACTGAGGCTATTGAAAGGGCTGGTTGGCTCGCTATACACGTTGCTTCAAACGATGTTGCTGTTTCTGGGGCGAAACCAAGATGGGCAAGTGTGGCTATACTACTACCTCCTGGTAAAGCAAGTCTACTCGACATAATTGTTGAAGATATTGATAAGGCTGCACGCGAGCTTGGCATTATGGTTGTTGGTGGCCACACGGAAGAGGCGCCAGGTGCAACGAAGCCAGTGATAGCTGCAACTGTTATGGGTGTAACTAAGAGGCCTCTTAGTATAAGTAATGTACGTGAAGGCCTAGAGGTTATTGTTGCAAAGTATGTTGGTGCAGAGGGGACTGCTATAATTGCTTCAGACTTTGCCAACCTCCTTAGAGAGAAAGGTGTAGATGAGAAAACCCTTGAAACTGCTAGAGAGTTTTTTAACCACATAAGTGTTGTTAAGGAGGCACTCGCAATAGCTGATATTGTTGAAGCAATGCATGATCCGACAGAAGGTGGGCTGCTAGGAGCACTCTACGAAGTAGCTTTTGCAACCAATACTGTCATAGAGCTGTGGGTGGATAAGGTACCAGTACATGATATTACTAGGAGAGTATGTAGCTTGCTTGGTATAGAGCCTTTGAAGCTAATTAGTAGTGGTGCACTTTTAGCATTTGTTAAAAGCAATATTGTTGACGAAGTTCTTGCAAGGTTGAGGAAAATAGGCGTTCCCGCTGCACATGTCGGTAGAATTGTAGGAAAGGGTAAAGGGAGAGTAAAACTAGTCCTAGATGGCAAGACCATTGGTGTTGTTGACAGATTCGTTGTCGACGAGCTAGCACGTCTATGGGAGAAGCATGGAGAGCTTAACCAGTGATCGATACTAACTCTGTCACCAGGTCTCGTGGCAAACCCGCATAAGCTGCTGTTGCCAGTACAACTATATCCTCTACATCCAAGAGTAGTAGTTCAAGAACCGATGCTACATGGCCCCTGCTAGCTGGGTCTGTGGCTAGATTTCGCGCCAATTTTTGACGTGAAAGACGGCGTGTTGAGTGGTACATGGCCTCAGTTAAGGGTAGTTTTGATGACGTGTATGCACTATAAATACTCATATGGATAGCTTGACTTACAAGATCAATACTTCCCTCTTCAACGCCCTCAACAAGCTTATAAACATCAACATAACATGTAGCTATGTTCTCAGTAACCATCTTTTGTACGTCACGTATACCGAGTAGAGCCGCATTAGCAGCTGCACGTACAGAGAAAGCATCAAGGCGATGACATACATGTTCTCTTCCAGGCTCATCTCCTACCTCGGCTAGGGCTTCTCTAAACTTCCGAACAAGTTCAATATCCACTGCTAACTCCACTATCTTTTTTTCAGGTCTTGGTGCACGTAGTGTACGTGCTAGAAGATTTAACCCATGTTTCTCGAAGAGGCTAGCTAGACCACGTATCCCATATTCGCTTGAAACTCTTACAACAGTTTCGAGTAAGGGATGCTTGCCATACTCTTCACGCGCGAGTTCGCGGCCTTCTAGTAATTCACTAAGCATCCTAGTTATCATGCCTCCAAGATATACTAGGGCGTATGCACCATAAATGTTGGGAACAATGTACTGGGCATCAACAAGTTTTATCAAGATGTCAGAGAAATAGCTCCAAGCAGCACGTTCAATGTCAGCAAGTGATGGCTGTGAGGGCAAACGTGTAGCAAGCCTTGTACCACGTGAAGCAGATACAAAGGCTTCAATACTTGACGCTTGCGACGATAATAGTTTAATATCTTCTTCAAGGCTCATTCTACGTACAATACGTAGCTTAGGTGCCAGGTATTCTAGTGTCAACATATCCTCCATCAGAACACCTCCAGCAGCTTCTCAACTATAGCATCAATGGCTTCATTTAGCCTAGCCTCAGCCACACTAATTATTCTCTCTTTTTCCTCCCTAAACTTCTTCTCAAACTCCTCCTCTATCCTCCTTGCCTTCTCTTCGTATTCCCTACGGAGCGCAGCAAGAATTTCCTCTAAAATACGTTCAGCCTCCTCTTCAAGCCTATCAGCACCTTTATCAGCTAATGCAAGAAGCTTTGAAGCCTCTTCTTCAACGTACTTTTCCAATTCCACAAGCTCTCTTTCAATACTTCTTATATGCTCAATAACCTCCTTCACATAATCGCCTTGTGACACCATACAGATACACCCACACTTAGGCCTTAATAGAGCAAAGAATAATAGTCTTGCCCACAAGGGGTACGTACTGCCAAATACCATTTACAGGCTA
>JALTZQ010000094.1 GCA_027046105.1 Pyrodictiaceae archaeon | reverse complement strand
TAACAATACCTGGTAACGAGGAGGGATTTCTCTACGCCTTGGTGAGACCAGATAATCTTTGTAGAGAGCTAACCATTATCCTCCAAGGCGAGGAGAAGAGGGTCATCCGTGTCGAGCATTTCATCGAGGACATGGAAGATGCTTCAAGCTCTCTTAGCTGGGCTGGCTACGTAGTACCACTATGGGATGGAGACTTCAGAAGCATTAGTGTACACTGTCCTGGCGCATTCATCACTGTTGAAGTATATAAGGCTATAGAGGCTAGGCTAGAGCTAGTATACAGTGATGGGAACACTCAAGAAGAGGTGCTCCCAGTAATTCCTGGCCCTCCAGCAGCTATTCTAGCACCACCCTGACTACTGGCACCCCAAATACCCCGGTAGAGATAGGCCATGGCTTAAAGTTGCTGGTAGACATATGGTATTTACTGTATTGTCCTCGTGCTAGTGCTTTTGTCTGGCCCCTATCTGTCCTCCACATACCTGGTGTCTCTTGGTCTTGCTAAGAATGTTCGTGGACTACCGCAAGCCCGGTGGCCGTGGGCTGGCAAGGTTCTCTATTGTCTATGGCCCACTACATTCTAGGAGAAGGGGGTATTCTCTTGGGATAAACACTTT
This sequence comes from Pyrodictiaceae archaeon, assembly GCA_027046105.1. The sequence goes on along the minus strand of JALTZQ010000094.1, from coordinate 16,057 downwards.
CCCGGGATTGAACGTGTGTAGTTTCCATTGCGTCTACTGTTTTCGTGGCGGCGCAAATGTTAGGACTCTTGAGCCTATGCAGGGCTCTTACAAGGTTACCCCTAGTCTCCTACGTAGAGCTCTTGTGGATGCCTTGGAGGCTCTTGGCGACGAGGCTTATAAGCTTGAGGCAATAGACTTCTCGGGTAATGGCGAGCCCACGCTTCACCCATTATTCAGTGAGCTTGTGACTGAGGCTAGGAGCGTGATTAGAGAATATGGCTTAAAGGCTAGCCTTGGCGTTATCACGAACTCTACAAGGCTCTGCTCTCCCCAGACGCGGAAGGCTCTAGACTTGCTTGAGCATATTGAGGCTAAGCTTGACACTGTAATAGACTGGAAGTACGTCCTAATAAACCAGCCAGAGCCTTCTGCTAGGCTTAGCGATGTACTAGGCTGCCTCCGCCTCCTCCGGGGCTTGACTCCTGCTAGTGTGGCTATTCAGACAATGCTCCTAGAGTTTCGTGGCGTTAAAAACTATGAGCTAGGAGATGCTGAGGCCATGGCCATGGAGCTTTCACGCATAGAACCCAACATAGTACACTTGTATACAGCATACGCGCCTACAAGGCTTAGGGAAGTGAGGAGGGCGCCGAGAACTGCTATGGAGGCCTTTGCAGAGGTGTTGGAGAGTCGTGGGCTAAAAGTGGGGGTATACCCCGAGTAGCCCCCTTTTGCTTGCGTTATTCTAGCGTCTTGAACTTGTAGCCTTTCCTCTCTAGCTCCTCTAGTATTATGGCTACCTCACTCCTCGATGGCACCTCGACTATTATCCTTAGCGCGGTATGCCACGGGGGAGAATGTGGATCACCGCGGTCGTGCAGTACTTCAAGAATATTGGCGCGGTGCTTGGCGAGTACCGTGGCTACGTCTGCTAGTACGCCTGGAAAGTCTGGCACGTGGCCGTAGAGGGTTACTACTCTACTACTATAACGTAGGCCGCGGATTATTATCCTGTTAAGCATTGTGAGGTCTATGTTTCCGCCAGAAACCATGGCTACAACTTTTCTGCCTTCAACTCCTGGCACCTTGCCAGCTAACAGTGCTGCTAGAGCAGCAGCGCCAGCACCCTCAGCGAGGACCTTAGCCCTCTCCAGTAGCAGGTATATGGCATGCGATATCTCCCCCTCACTAACAGTTACGATGTCGTCTAGGAGCTCGCTTACAATCTGGAATGTTAGCTCGCCGGGCCTCTTAACAGCAAGGCCGTCAGCTATAGTGGGCTTAGCCTCGACCTTTACTGGTCTTCCAGCACGGATGGATTCAAGGAATTTTGGCGCATTCTCTGGCTCAACACCTATAATCCTCACACTGGGCCTCTTCTTCTTTAATACCGTAGCAATCCCCGAAGCTAGGCCCCCGCCACCAAGAGGAACCACGATGGCATCCATGTCTGAGAGGTCTTGGAGGAGTTCATGCGCTATAGTTGCCTGCCCCGCGATAATGTCTGGGTCGTTGAATGCTGGGATAAACTCGTAGTTACGCTCTCTTGCTATCTCCCTAGCCTTAGCCTCAGCCTCATCATAGATGCTCCCGTAGAGGACTACTTCAGCGCCATAACCACGTGTGGCTTCGACTTTGGAGATGGTAGCAGTTACAGGCATGACTATGACGGCTGGCAAACCAAAACACTGAGCAGCATAAGCCACTCCCTGTGCATGGTTGCCTGCAGAAGCTGCTACAACGCCACGGGCCCCATTCTTTACGCGGTAAACCTTGTAGAGTGCGCCACGGATCTTGAATGAGCCAGTCTTTTGCAGATTCTCATACTTGAGGTAGACTTGGGAGCCCGTCATTCTGCTAAAAGTCCTACTCAAGTCTAGTGGGGTGTGGTGTGCATGCTCTCTAACAACCCTTAAGGCCTCAAGACTGCGGGCATAAATGTCTTCTAGGAGCCTGCCGAGGCTCTCTTTCACAGTCCCACCACAGCATAAGCAACAAGTGTTACTTGGCTTAAAGTATGAGCGCTATTAGGGTCTCCCGCTAATATGTTTGAGCCGCTGGCTCCGCCTTACTAGATGAGGGGAAAACCCCACTCTAGGAGTTGCATGTAGGGCATCCCCCAGCATAGTCTTCGTGTACTATCATTACTTCCTTCTTCCCTATCCTAACCCAGTTGTAGATCTGTTTATCCTTGTGTCTTGGAGTCTTAGGCGGCTCTTCTAGTACTTCCCTAATCTCCTTCCCTGTCTCCAGTACTTGGGCCTCCCTACTCTTGTCTCGGTACACTGTTATTCCCTTACAGCCCAGCCCCCATGCTAGGATGAATGCTTTGTACACGTCTTCTGGGCTAGCCTTGCTTGGCATGTTTATTGTCTTGCTCACAGCGTTGTCTACCCATCTCTGGAAGGCTGCCTGCATTCTTACATGCCATTCCCAGCTTATTTCTAGAGCTGTTGGGAGCACTAGTTTCAGCTCTTTAGGGGCCCAAGGAGCCCACCTAATCCCTCCACCATGAGAAGCTATCTCCTCAAGTACTTCTCTTCTAAGCATATTGTTTTCTTTTAGCCACTTGTAGAGGTGGGGGTTTACTTCTACCCAGCTGCCTATAGTGCTGTGCCTCAAGTATACTAGCGCGAAGAAGGGCTCAATACTCGAATTAACGCCTGCGATAATGCTTATGCTTCCGGTTGGCGCGATAGTTGTCACTGTGGCATTCCTAGTCCCCCTCCTAGTTTCTCTCCTCAGCTCCTCCCAGTCCAGAGGAGGACGATCCTCCACTAGTTCCTTAACACTACTAGAAACCTTAGACTCATCATAGATCTCGCTAGCCGGTATTTGTGGTTCAAAGTTAAGCCTCCCCTCTCTATGTATGCTCATGCTGAAGGCCGGGTATGGGCTCCTCTCTTCTGCAAGCATATTACTAGCCTTCCTGGCATGGTACGCTATAAACTCCATAACTTTGTCTGCTAAGAATAGTGCGTCATGGCTGTCGTATGGTATTCCTAGGAGGGCTAGAGCATCTGCCCACCCCATTACCCCTAAGCCTATCTTCCTAGTCTTCTTGACAGCCTCCTCTATGCGCTTGTCAGGATACCACGAGACATCTATGACATCGTCTAGAAACCTTACAGCAGCCTCAACATCTCTAGCCAGCTCATCCCACTTTATCCTCTTCTCCTCCCGGTCAATGTATTGTGCAAGATTGATACTCCCTAGGTTGCATGCCTCCCAGCCAAGTAGAGGTGTTTCGCCACAAGGATTAGTAGCATGTATCCTGCCAAGCTGGGGAGTTGGATTGTGAAGGTTTATGGTGTCTACGAATACTACGCCTGGGTCACCAGAGAGCCATGCACAGTACGATGCTCTTTCTAGGATACTCCGGGCCGGGAGCTTCTTGGAGGGCTTACAGTACTCCTCTAGCCTAGACAAGTCTTCTGAGAGGCTCCCCACTAATCCTAGGCACCTTGACGGGTCATAGAGCCTCCACTCTCTATCCTCCAGTACAGCCTTCATGAACGAGTCGTGGACGCCAATGCTGATATTGAAGTTCTCAAAGAGAGGCTTATCACTACACTTAGACTCTATGAACTCGAGCACATCGGGATGCCAGTCGTGGAGGATACCCATCATGGCGGCACGCCGCTTACCTCCCTCCTTAACGACGTCAGCTACCGTGTCGAAAATCCTCATAAAGCTGACAGGGCCACTACTAACACCCCCAGTCCCCTTGATGGGGGCGCCACGAGGCCTTAGGGGGCTAAAGTCATAGCCTGCTCCAGCACCTGTCTTAAAGACCCATGCTGATACCCGTACAGCCTCTAGGATAGCGTCAGTATCGTCGCTTAATGGTATGACGAAGCATGCTGCTAGCTGGGGATACCTCGTACCAGCGTTCATCAGTGTAGGGCTGTTAGGGAGAAAGCGTAAGCTCGAGATCAGCTCGTAGAATAGCTTCTCAGCTTCTCTTCTCCTCCCATAGTTGTACTCGGCTGTAGCCACGTAAGATGCCACTCTACGAGCGAGCTCGTCAGGTGTCTCAGCAGCTAAGCCATCATATTTCTTTAAGAGGTACCTGGCGTAGAGGAGGCGGAGCCCCTTCCACTTCAACACTTTCTCTATACCCTTTAAGGGAAACATCCTCCTCCACGAACCATAGGCTTCAAAATATATCCTTGCCAGGAGGAGAAGGCGCGCACTCTTCTCCCAAGAATCATCAAGAACACTCCAAGAAGTCATTAGCACTTCAAGGACATCTAGGGCCTCACCCCAGGATACTGGCTTCCTCCCCAGCTTCTCCTCTATTCTCCTAATGAGAAAGCTGCCGTCAACTCCTAAGACTTCTCCTGCAACCTCCTTGATAAGGGAGTAAGCCTCTTCTACTCTAGGCATGATTTAGGCAGTCCTCCTCCATGCTATATAACGGGATTAGCCTCTTTTTACTACCTCCCCCAGAGGTTCATAGGATAGGGCAAAACAGTGAGGATATAGGTCATTATGTGGGTGTGAGTGTTGATAGAGAAAGTTTCTCTACTCCTTAAATATTGAAGGCCATGGGTATGTATACGGTGAACAAGACCATTAAAGCAGGCAATTCGGCCATAGTTGTCTTCGGCTATGTTTAGAGAATGGGAGTAGACCTAGACGTATATGTATTTGGCGTCTTGCCCAGAAACTATAGTATAGACGTCACGGGGCTAGAGACGAACTAGACAATAGTAGAGTACAGCAGAGCACACACGTGAATGTACACTACCATGCACTGCAGAACAACGGATATACACAACTAATACCAGAAGGAACGCTAATCAAGATAACGATACAGCTACTAAACCTAACAATAACAATACCGGTTAAGGGGTGAATAGCTACGGCTCAGAAGTTCTATGAAGACATTACTAGGGACAAAAGGGCTAACAGTATCTATTCAATCCTTAAATTAACGATTATTTGAGTACCCTTCTAGCTATAATATATATTGCAAAAAGCATCAGTATTAGTGTGAAAATTAGTGTGAAAATATCAATGCCAAACGTATAGGCTACTAACGAATATCCAAATATGAATCCGAGAATGTAATTAGTACTCCAGTATTTCATCTTTGTCATATAATCAAGTACGGAAGCTAATCCAAGCAAGACAATCAATGTTGAAACAAAGTATTCATCAATGAAACCTGTAATGGAGAATACCTTTAGTATAAACCCGGTAAGAATTCCTGATAAAAAGGAGCCTATGGCTCTATTTAAACCATGTTCGAAGCCTGGCATTGATAATCATTACCTCCGGCTTTCTAGGTGATTAAATACTTTCTCAGAATCCTTCTTCAGTAGTTCATCTAATTCCTTCACTAATTTGTAACCATCCTCTACTAATACGTCAAAGTTATGTGGAAGCCTTACATCAATGGCTTCAAGAACCTCCTTTATCGCTTCTTTAACAAACCCAACTATGTCCCTAGACCTAGGGTGTAAGAAGAGCACAAATCTAGGAACAATATTCGATGACCAATCACTTAACCATACACCTTTAATCATGTCCTCTAGTGTGTAACCATGTCTTCTCGCATATTCTAATCCTTTTCTAAGCTCCGATAAAACCTCTTCTTCAGTCTTATCAGCAAACTCGTTGACTTCTATAACCTTCCCGAATATGTCATCCTCATATTCTATGTACCTTGGTTTTCCTTTCTTCTCCTTAAATGATAAATAGGATGCTATTATGCCATTGAGAATCATTCCTGCCCTCACCAGCTTGTACAACCGCATAAGTTTATTCTTTCTCTCCTTGCCTAACATGGGCTCTAAATAGTTCATAACTCTCTCAACAACTTCCTCATCATAAACTCTCATGTGCGCTAATAACATAGCATCGCTATAACCCTCCTCAATGGAATGCCTTAGTAGCTCGTAGAGCTCTCTTTCATCTTCATTCTCGTCAATTAGGTGTCTAGGCGGGTAGACGACAAGCACAATCTTCTCCAGCTCTCTAATTTTACGCCAAACCTCCTTATCTTCGCCACTCACAATTAACGCTTCATCAATTAATCCCGAGACATTAACAGACTTGTTTAGTAGCCTCTCACCCGCATCGATGTACTCCTTTATTATATCAATTAGTATTGGCTGTCCATTTACTTCCCTCGGAATGTGTTTTAACACCATCTTGTATAGTTCAACTATATCCTCAGCAGGTAGTCCATCTCCATCAATGCCAGAGCGCTCTCCGATGATATGAGACAAGCTGTTTAGTATGAACTCCCTTACTGCTATGTAGGGTATTGGTGCTTTCTTAATATCCTTTGACATCTTAGCGGTTATGCCTAGCTCAACGATTGCATTGAATATGTTGGCGAGCCTTATCAATAAGACCTCTAATACTGCTTTGTAGACGGGATTTTCCTCTATATTGTGTGGCAGACCGTATATAATGCCTTCAACGAGAGTCCATAAGTGTCCGCCAACTCTCCACTCGTATATCATCTTGTCTCCATACTTCTCACGTATCTTCCTAATGAGCTCGGCTACTTGGAATGGCTTAGGTGCTACCTTCAGTCTATACTTGCCTCTTTCCACCTGCTCTAAATATCCCTTTTCAATGAGTTGTCTTAGTATTCTCCTCGTGTTTCCTCTATGCTTAATGTTAGAGACTATTCCGGCTTTAACAAACTCTTCATGTATATCGCTGAACCTTAAGACATCGCCCTTCCTCTGCTGAAGGTCGGCTAGCACGTTCATTATCCTGCTAATCCTCCACTCATTCTCTAAATAGCTCGGACGACCTCTGTGCATAGCCTTCGCCCCTGAAACTATAGTGACATAGAATCCCTAAATTGTTGCCTAAATTGATAACATGTTATCCATTCGAAACGAGGTATTGGTAGAAACTTGAATCCAGTTTACACCATAAGATTTAAAACTTCAGAGGAAGCTGAAGGCATAAGTGTTATATGCGGCTGGCAGAAAACATTGTGCGGGTGAGAGTTTGCGTGGTTTAGAGAGAATTATTAGGAGTGTTTGCTTGGAGCTTGAGCGCTTGGGTTATAGGCCAGTGATTGTCGGTACTTATGCGTTGATAGTTCAGGGCTGGGTTCCGCCAACGTATCTAGATGAGACCAAGGATGTTGACATATATGTGGATGAGCCTATGGTAGTGTTTGATGATAGGGTTGAGGAGAGGATGCTTGCTCTTGGTCTTAGTGTGGGGAGGTCGGAGTCGGGCGGCTTCTACATAGAAGCGGGTAAGCCCATAGAAATCGTCTACCCTATACACGACTTCTTTGTCCCGAGAGCCCTGCTTAGACATGTAGTGATGATTGGAGGGTTGAGGGTGCTTGAGGGGCATGCTGCACTGGTTGCTAAGGCTCTCGGCTCGCCTATCGAGCACTTAGCCCACGCCATTAAGGCTATGGGTGTTAGGGTTGATGTCCAGAGACTACGCAGTCTCCTAAGAGGCGTTGCTGGCGAGGTAGAGCCTTCAAGGTACGTGGTTGCGAGTAGGAGGCTTGAGGCCTTCATCAAGAAAATGTTTCCGGTAGAGGAGGGGGAGGTGGTGTCGAATGAGGGTTGACCTCGGTGTTCTTGTGCCTGCTCTTAGGGCTTGGAATCTGTGTATTGATGAGCCCGACTGTGATTGCGCGATATGTGTCCAGCTGCCCGGATGGGCTGGAGGGCTCGGGGAGCGCGAGAGGGTGTACCTGGCGCTCTACGTTGCAGCCAGACACGTGATGGACTATAGGCTTACAGCAGCCATGCACATCTACAGTGTGAAGAACCGAGTAACAGTGAGGCCAGAGCTTTTGGTGAAATCGCTTAGAGAAGCTAGTGTAGTCTCTAGGGTTCCGCGCGCCATAGATGATGATTCCCCCTACGCGTGGGAGGCCACACTATACAGGGGGATAGTCTATGCCGAGCAGATACTAAGCCTGGACAGGCCGGTTATCGTCAAGGTGGAGCCCCCAAAGGATAAGCTTGAGAGGGAGAGGCTCAGAGTGGTGTTGGAGGGTAAGAGGGTGACGGTCAAGGGCAAAACCTACCATGTCGGTGGGCTAGTCAAGAAGCTCGACGGTAAAAGAATAGCTCCCTGGACGTACCTAGTGCCTAGGAGAAACCTGCCAAAGCTACTCGCCAGCATGGAAAAGAAAGCAAAAGTAACCATGATAGCCACGTGATGACCTGGGCGCAATACTTATGAGGCATTGGGACAAGATTAGGATGATAAGGCTTGTTCCCGGGCTGGCTATCTCAGAGTGTATGGGGTTTCTGCTAGAGTACTGCGAGCCAGTCAAGCATACCAGGGAGGCTATTGAGGCTGGGCACCTACTAAGGATAGACTATCACCCACCATACCTACAGCTAAGTTGCAGAGATGTAAAGCGAGTCGTGGAGGAGGCTAGGAAGCATGGGTTGAGAGTATACCAAGGCAAGCACCACATCACAATAACAGATGGAGTATACAGTGTAAGGATATACTTAGACTAGCCCCATGATTCTCTAGGCCCTAGCCATATCATGAGGGTTGTATGCAAGCTAACAACCACATGACGAAATCTTGACTTCTGCTACTAATCGTCTATTTTAGAGGGTTTTGCCTATTTTCTTTAACACTCTGTGTTTTCGGTATATGTCTAGCTTCAAGTACCTTAAGAGTGACTATTGTGGCGTCTTTAAGCTATAGTAATAATTATCTTTAAAGTCTTCGCAGATTCCTACGAATAGGATAATGTGATAGTATATGCTGGACTTAAGATTATAAGTACATTATGTAGTATAAAGGCTACATTATGGCTGTGGACGAGTCCAGAAAACCAATCAACAAAGAAGGTGTCGCCAGGATGCCTGCAGTGCTCTGCAGGGAAAAGTCAGAGCATCTACATGCTCTACCTCCTCATATCTTGTTAGGCCCCGGGTTTGAATATGCGCACGGTATTCTGAAGGACTGAAGCTCGATGAAACCCCTTGCCCCTATGTAATTCTATAAAAGTAGGCTTATTGTTGGGATGGAATGTAGGCTATAGCTTCTACCTCTACATCAGAGTCCTTGGGTAGTCTTGAGACTTCGACTACTACTCTTGCAGGCGGGTCTTCGCTGAAGTACTCTGAGTAGACCTTGTTGAATCTATCGAAGAGGCTTATGTCTCTAAGGTATACTGTCACTTTAACAATGTCCTTGAGTGTGCCCCCTGCAGCTTCAACAATAGCCTTAATGTTCTCTAGAACTCTTCTAACCTTATCCTCGAAGCTCCCCTCGACTATCCTCCCGGTAGATGGGTCTAGGGGTATCTGGCCAGCAATGAAGAGCCATCCATTAACGAGTACTGCCTGGCTATAAGGGCCAACAGGCTTAGGGGCTTTGTCTGTGTAGATTACGCGCTTGGACAAGGCTTACACCTCTCCTGCGCCAATTCTAATGTTTGACCCTAGTATTGTTGTGTTGCCAGCGTCTCTTAAGGTTGTTAGGGGCTAGTATATGCCAGCCCTAGGCCTAGCTATAAAAATACGGCTTGGGGGAGAGTGTGCTAACTGGAGCACTATGTTTCTCTGTCGTGGGGTGTTCACGGGGTTGTGGGGCCCAATTGTTCTTAGTGGAGAGGACGTCGACAGGATTGTTGATCCTAGAGGGCTCGTAGAGACTATTGAGCGTATCCTGGCTTCTGACGTGCTAGTACCTCCACGCGCCTCGTCCACCTATGGAGATAAATGGGTTGGCGTTATGCTCGCTTTCTCGCCTAATTATTTTGTGTCAAAGATTGTGGGCACATTCCCGGGCAACCCCGAGCGCGGATTGCCCTATGTGAGGGGGCTTCTAGCACTTTTTGACGCTGATACGGGTGATGTGCTCCTTGTGGCGCCTGCTGAGCAGCCCACGGGGTGGAGGACGGCGGCAGCTTCGGCGTTAGCATTGCGTGTTCTCGGCTACCGTGGCGGGGGAGTGTGGGGTGTTATTGGCGCAGGTGTCCAGGCAGGGTATCATTTGAGGGTTCTCAGTAGCTTATACAAGTTCGACAAGCTACTAGTGTACGATGTTGTTATGAAGCGTGCAGAGGCCCTAGCGGAGAAGTATGGGGGCTCAGTAGCAGAGAGCCTGGAGGAATTACTCAAGGAATCTAATGTGATAGTGGCTGCCACTACTTCGCGTACACCAGTAGTCAAGGGCAAACTACTCAGAGAGGGGGCTTTCGTTGTGAGCATTGGTGCGCCTAAGCCTGTTAGGGAGCTAGACGAGGATGTTATACGTAGGGCTAGGTGTGTACTAGTGGACACGAGGGAGGGCGTGTTCTCTGAGAGTGAAGACGTCCCATCCTGGGCTAAGACTGTCGAGTTACAGGAGGCTATACGAGGGGAGGCTACGTGCGAGCCTGGGGAAGTGAGAGTCTATAAGTCAGTTGGAATGGCTGCTTTTGACCTGGCAGTAGCTGTGCATCTATATGAGAGAGCAAGACAGGAGAGAGGTTCCAGTTAGACATCTAAAATAGTGGAGTGGAGTGTTGAGGATACTTAGCCTCCACTTATTATCATCATTACCTCCTCGTTTTTGACTACTTCCTCGGGTGTGCCCTCAAAGATTATTTCTCCCCTCTCTATGACGTATACCTTCTCGGCTATCATGGTCGCAATGTTTATGTTAGATTCAGCTACGACTATACCTATGCCGAGCTCGTCAACAATCATCTTGACAGCTTCTCGGAACCTCTTCACAACTACTGGTGCAAGGCCCTCAAAGGCCTCGTCTAGCAACAGGTACTTAGGGGAAGTTGCTAGAGCCCTGGCAATTGCCACCATCTTTTTCTCACCGCCACTCAAGTGGTATCCATACCTGTCAATGAGCCTCTTTATCTCCGGGAATATTAGCAGAATTTTCTCCCAAACCTCCTCTGCACGATCAAGGTTCTTTGCAAGGTATAGGGCTAGGTCAATATTCTCTTTGACTGTAAGCCAGGGGAAGACCCTGGCATCCTCCGGGACATAGCCTAGGCCTATTCTTGCCCTAATGTGTGTTGGTAACTTAGTGATTTCTCTTCCCTCAAGTACTATCTTGCCCTTTCGTGGCTTGTAGAACCCCATTATCGTCTTGAAAGTAGTTGTTTTCCCTGCGCCATTCCTCCCTATAAGACCTATGACACTCTTCTGCTCAGCTTGAAGGTGTACTCCGCGCAGTATCTCTATGTTAGATATAGAGACGTGGAGGTCTTCGACTTTGAGCATGCTCGTCACCCCATAAACACCTTCTTTACCTCTTCATTGCGCAGGATCTCGTCTGGCTTACCTTGGGCCAGTACTTTGCCTTGGTGCATAACTATCATCCTGTCAGTATATCTAAACACAATATCCATGTCATGTTCGACAATTATGCTTGTGACTCCTTTCCTCCTAATAGCTGTAGTTATCTTCTGCATTATCACGTCTTTCTCCTTAGTTGCTACACCACTAGTAGGCTCGTCCATTAGTAAGAGCTTGGGGTCTAGCGCAAATGCCACTGCAACATCTACAAGTTTACGATCACCATAAGATATCTCTGTGGGATAGGAATAGGCTACATCCTCTAGGCCAAACAGCTTAAGGATCTCCTCTGCCTCCTCTGTGGCATCCTCGAAGACATCTACGATGTCGAGGAGTTTTCTTGTATACCCTTTCCTTGAGACAATTGCCGAGAGTATGTTCTCGTAAACAGTCATATTGTCGAATATGTTTGCGAATTGGAAGCTCCTAGCTATGCCCAGTCTAATGCGGTCTATTGGAGAGAGTTTTGTCACATCATTACCCATGAATACTATCTGGCCATGGTCAGGTATTATGTAGCCACTTATAGTGTTAATCAGCGTGGTCTTACCCGCGCCATTAGGCCCCACAATAGCCACAATCTCGCCTTTGCCAATCGTGAAAGAGACACCATCTAGTGCCCTTACTCCGCCAAAGTACTTCTTAACATCTACGACGCGTAAGACCTCCATGCCTCCTCTCACCCCCTACGGGCCTCTTCTTCAACAACTCTCTCGACACGAGGCCTATAGCGGGATGAGAATACTTCTACAGCCTTTGTTACAAGCTGCATTATCCCGCCCGGCAGTGCTATCACTATTACTGCTATCAGCAGGCCCATGACTAGTTGCCAATACACAAACTTCATTGCAACACTCTCAATTAAGTGGTATGCATAAGACCCTATTATCGGGCCAATAAACACTCTCGTCCCGCCGAGCAGTGTTAGGAAGACCAGTTTACCCGAGGTAAGCCAGTATGCTATGTCGGGTGTTACCAATCGACTATGCATGGCTGTTATAGCACCCGTAATACTCGCATACACGGCAGATAGCAGGAATGCGTAAAGCCTCATCTTGTACACGCTTATACCAATAAACCTCGCCCTCTCCTCATTGTCCCTAACAGCCCTCAACGCTAAGCCGAATGGTGAGTTGACAATTCTCCACATTACATATGCTAGCACAGCCAGCAGGGACAATACGAGGTAGTAGTAGACGTGGTGGTAAGTAGCGAAGTCTAGCCCTTCAAGAGAAAATCCTAGCACACTCGCACGCGGAACCTTAATCCCATCTGTGCCGCCAGTAATCCAGTAGAACTTGTAGTAGAGACTCCAGAATACCTGAGCTATAGCAAGCATTAATATTGCAAAGAATATCCTCGTATACCTCACAACTACTGGGCCTATGAGCGCTGCAACAGCGAGTGAAGCTGCTATACCAGCTAGTAGCCAGACTTCGAGAGACTTTACCCCAGTGTACTTGTACACAAACCCTGCAGCGTAGGCCCCAAGCCCGAGGAATAAGGCGTGGCCGAAGCTTAGCAAGCCCGTGTAGCCAAAGAGGAGGTTAAAGCCTAGTGCTGCTATAGCCCATGTAGCGGCGTAGCCAAAGGCTATCCCTACTGTTGGGGATAAACGGTATGCTACAGGGTAGACCACTGCTAGTACTGCTATGAGTGCTATGAGTGAATTTAAGTCGTCTCCAAACCGTCTAGGAATCTTGCCTACCATCTCTTACCACCCATCAAACCTTCCGGCTTGACTAGTAGTACAGCAATTGCTATGATGTATATGAGGGCAAGCTCTATTTCGGGGAAGAATACTAGCGCAATATTCCTCAGAACACTCACAATAAAAGACCCCACAAGCGAGCCTACAAAGCTTCCTAGCCCGCCTATCACTATTACGACGAATGCTAGCACTAGGTATTCCACAGACATTCCTAGCATAGCACTGCCAGCCGGCACATAGAGGCCCCCACCAAGCCCCGCCAGAAACCCTGAGATAAGCACTACCAATAAGAGTATAGCAGTGGTATTGGCGCCAAGAGCCTCTGTCATCTCAATATCCATTGACGCTGCCCTAATCAATGTGCCTACCCTTGTCCTGAACAAGAGTAGCCAGAGCCCAGCAGCTAGTGCCAGAGTTATTGTTATCAGGTAGATGTTGTATAGTGGGAGCTTGTACCCGCCAATACTAACAGCGCCAAGAACTTCATAGGGCTCAGAGGCCCGGAGCGGGTTTGCGCCCCAGATTAGTCTAAATACGTCCTCGAAGATTAATAGTAGCCCAAATGTGAGTAGTAGTTGCACCTCCTCGCCTTTGCCAGTAGCAAACTTTAGCAGTGGAAACATAGGCAATGATGCGACGAGCGCAGCTAGGCCAGCAGCTATAGGTGGGATTACTAGGAGATAGACTGGTGAGAGCCCGAATGCGTCAACGACAATCTTCATAATAGTGCCAGCGACAACGTAGCTGCCTAGCGCGAATAGTGCTGTATGGGCTAGATTCATAACCTTCATAACTCCATAGATTAAATTAAGCCCAACAGCTATGAGGAAAAGTATTGATGTCCCAAAAGCTATATTGTAGAGCCTCACTACAAGCTCTTCAACTCCAACCATACTAGGCTAACCTCGCTACAGCTCATTAACTCTCTCCAGCACACAATGCAACAGCGGCTGTACAGGACGCCAAGAGCATACACGGCTACACCATATCAGGCACAGAACGAACATAGTACTGCTAGATAAAAAAGGTGAAGACAGCGGAGAGGCTTTAGACTGGGAGTACTCCCTCCTTCCATGTCTGCTCAATCCATGAAGCAGCCAGCGTGCCAGCCTTCGGGTGCGGTGTGCCGCTCCATCCCTCTGGGACTACTATCCTAGATATTGGTATCACTATTGGGTTTACGAGGATGCTAAAGCCATAGTTGGGGTCGTACTTGCTTAAGCCAACAATGGCGTCCTTGTAGCCCTGGTGCTTGTTCGGCTTATTCGCTCTTATGTGCAGTGGGCCTGCTGGCCCATAGATTGTTATCCCCTCCATCGCCTTTATTATGTCGTCTACTTCTGGCCACCTGCCAACAGTCTCGTAAGCCTTCTCAACAGCAGCCTTGAACAAGTATACTGCCACGTAGGCGCCCTCGGCTGGGCTGTCTGGGTAGGATCCCCACCTCTTGTAGTAGTTTTCTACGAAGGCCTTGTTTATCGGGTACTTGTCGTGGTCAGGGTATAGGAAGAAGTAGTTGCCGTGCACACCAGCAATGTGGCCGTCTGGGTAGTCCTTCACGGCCTCGTGCGGACTGGCGGCATGGCTAATAGTTGTCACCACCTTTACCTTCTTGAACAGCCCATACCCCATTGCCTGCTTGTAGAAGTTTATCAGGTCTGCACCCCAGAGTGAGGTGACAACAATGTCTGGCTCACTGGCAAGTATCTCTGTTATGTATGGCGTGAAGTCTGTTACCTGGAATACTCCTGGGAAAGCCTCGTAGACTATCTCAACACGGTCCTTACCCAGAACCTTCTCGAACACTAGCTGGGTGTGTGCATACGCGTTCCTGCCATAGGAGTAGTCTGGGTGTATGTGGGCTATCTTCACCCTATCCTTCTCCATCAAGTTTAACAGCTTTATGGCCCCAACAGCAGCCGAGATGCCGTCAACGGACTGTATGTTGGTTACACGGAATGTGAACTTAGGGTCTGGAACGACTTTCTCGAACAAGAAGTCTGTGCAGCCATCAACGAATATGCTTAGTACGCCAAGCTCCTCAGCTACTGGGGCTACAGCCGGAGTGTTTGACGACGATATTAGGCCAACATAGAAGTCAACTTTATCCTCTAGCGCTAGTGTCCTAAACTCTCTAACAGTTTCTTCGGGCTTAGACTCTGGCCTAACAACGTACTCTATCTTCCTGCCAAGAATACCGCCAGCAGCATTGATCTCCTCAACTGCAAGTATAGCACCCTGCTTTGTCGGGACACCCCATATGGCTCCTCCGCCACTGATGTACGCTTGTATGCCAAGCTTTAGGGGCTCAGAGGGTATCTCAGCAGTAGGCGAAGGCTTAGGGCTAGGCCCAGCATACTGGCGTCTCACAAACTCGTTTACCGCGAAACCAGCTGCAGCACCTACTACAAGGCCCCCGACGAGGCCTTTGAGAAAGTCTCTCCTAGTAACTTTAGTCTCCTTGCTCAAAACACGATCAGCCCCCGGATAGAAGTTGCACCTTTCACGTTAGTGGGGGATGACGTCCACTAAATGAAATTTTCCCTGAATCCATATTTTACACTCCAGATTAGTATTCACATAGTGTTTTTAGCTATTCTACGTAGAGCCTTGTTATCATGAGACAAAGAGTATTCACTCCACGACTTCGAAGCACTGCAAGAGCCTTGTTTGCGGGGTACAAGAGTACTATGTTGTACTAGGAGTTAGCGCCTAAACACTATAATAAGCGGTAAATATGGTGGAGAGTGGCTTGGCTGGTGCAGAGTGGATATTGCCCTTCTGCTAGCCCTATACGTTGGCCTAGCATTTGCGTGCCACGATGCTCTAGCCAAGACTAAGAGGCCAAGTGTGCCTCCAGAGGCAGTGACTATGGGGTCTCTTGTATGGGGGTTCCCTCTGATAGCCCTATCAGCAGTGGTTTTAGGGGCTAGTGCTCCCTCATTGAGGGCTACTGCATACTATGCGTTGGCTGGCGTGTTGAACTTTGCTGTTGGCAGGTCACTCCTCTACGTCGCTATAGACAGGCTGGGCTCTAGTGGCGGGAGCGTATTGTCGAGTACTAGTGCGGTCTTTGGTGTTGTTGCAG
>JALTZQ010000093.1 GCA_027046105.1 Pyrodictiaceae archaeon | reverse complement strand
ATCTTAGCATGAGGTTCATACATAGTGAGGATGAACTGGCTAAGCTCAGGCTTCAAATAGCTGTTTCCTTGAACGTAGTTAGAAGATACCTTTGGGATAGACATCTAGCATTAACTAGCGTTGACTCAGCAACGGTGTCGTGGCTCTCCGAGATTGTGGGAGAGAATAAGATGACTATGATGCAGAGTAAGCCTAGCGAGCTGCTTTGGAGCGTAGATGCAGATAGAGTTATAATCTTGAGGCCTGACGCCCCTCAACCTTTAACCGCAAATGATGTTATGATGGCGGACGCTTTCCTCATAGGAGGAATAGTTGATAGAATACCTAGACCAGGAGTTAGCAGGGTACTAGACAACCTTGTTCCTTGGGGCACGCCGAGGAGAATAGAGTTGAGAGGTTCTATTGTAGGCGTGCCAGAAAGAATAAACAGGATAGTGGAGATACTTTTAAAGTCGAGATATGAATATCCAGGCGATATTGAGAAGGCTATAATATCGAGTATGACGAAGAAGGACTTAGTGGCTAGGACCTACATAGAAATTATTAAGAATGCGAGGAAGACTCCTAAGGGATTAGTAGTCTCCTGGGACTTCTACGAGGAGCTTAGAAAATGGCTTCCAATAACACCCCACGAGTTTGTGAAGGCGGCTCAGAGGGCTAAGGCAACTATAGTGGGTGAGCCTCCCGGTGAGCTTAAAAGTTAGAGTGGTAGCTGCGGATAGCATGGGGGTTAGGAGTATAGCTACGTTTGTAGAGCTCTGTGGGGTCCCTATAGGTGTAGATCTCGGGGCTTCAATAGCTCCCCGCCGCTTCTCACTACCTCCCCACCCACTAGAGCTTGAAAGGTTAGAGCGCTCTCTTGATAATGCTAGAAAATATGTTTTAGAGAGTGAGATAATAGTTATAACACACTACCACTATGACCATTATATAAGGGATGAGCCAGAGCTGTATTATAGGAAGATTGTGCTGACGAAGAATATTAAAAGGGATATTAATAGGAGTCAGGCTATGAGAGGTTACAAGTTTATAGTAAAGGGTGGAATCGGGGATAGAGCTAGAATGGAATATGCCGACTCGCGGGAGTTCATGCTTGAGGGAGTTAGGATAAAATTTTCACCTCCTGTATGGCATGGGGAAGAGGGGACGAAGCTGGGTAAGGTCCTCATGGCGTCTTTTGAGTGTGATGAGGGAAAAATTGTATTTGCAAGTGATGTTCAAGGGCCTCCCACCTTAGAGGCTATAGAGTGGCTATCTAGAGAAGCTAGGAATGCTGACGTGGTTATTATAAGCGGGCCTCCATCATATTTAGCTGGGTATAAGGTTAGCATTGATGCTGTAAGAAGAGGGGTTGAGGGCCTTGAGGAGGTGATTACGAGAGCTAATCCCTCGACTATAATAGTTGACCATCACTTCCTCAGGGATCTTAAGTACGTTGAGTTAATGACTGAAATAGAGAATAGGCTAGCTAGGAGAGGTTTAAGATCGGAAATAGTTACGGCTGCGGAGTATATGGGCAAGCCTGTAGAGCCTCTAGAGGCTATGAGGAAGAAGCTATGGAAGGAGGAAGGGTAGTGATGCTATGTATCAGGATCAAGTCAAACCTCTCACGATAATCTTCATTGAATCATCACTGGAATTAGTGCCTAAGGAACTCTGGAGTCACTACCAGGTTAGGAGGAGCGCGGAACGCTATGACATAGAGCCTGGCGACTTGATCTTGGATAAGAGCCTGCACTATCATGCCATGGAGGTCTTACCGCAGAAGTGGAAGCGAGGGCGGCCTGATATACTCCATACATCACTCCTCGTGACAACAGATACTCCTCTCTACGATAAAGGGTTAGTAAAAATATACTTTCACGTGATAGACGGAAGGGTATTCTATGTAAAGCCTGGAGTTAGGGTACCAAAACATTTTGAAAGGTTTAAAGGACTCATGGCACAGCTGTTAAAGCTTGAGAGAGTGCCGCCGCAAGGCGAACCACTTATATGGAAGACTCATGATAGTCTCCGCGATTTTATAAAAGATATGGGAGGATTAATCTTGTTGTGGGAGAAGGGGGTTAAGGCTAGATTAAGCTACGTGGTATCTAGGGCTCTTTACACAGGAAGGCCCCTGGGCATAGGAGCATTTCCTAGGGGTGACTTCAAGAAGAGTACATTGAGGAAAGCTTCAGAGAAATACGCTGTCTTGGAGGGACTTCAGCTTAAAACGTGGGGTGTGGCAGGGAGGATAATATATGAGTATGAGAGGCTTATAGGTTATGGGTAAATGGTGTCATGCTGCCTGAAGAGGTAAGGGTTTAAGTTATATAGACATTGAATGTCCTTCCCCCCTCCTATTCTCTCTACCAAGCCCTATGTCACGTAGTTGCAATAGAGGGCTTATGCGGCCCTCTCTTACAGCCTCCTCTATAAGATCTTTTACTGCGCTAGTATGCTTTATGTCGAGTTCAAGTAGCATCTCTGTTATCTTCAAGGTCGTGTCCCAAACCTCTATGAGAAGGTCCCTAGGTATGTTTGATGATATGAAAGGGTCTTGTAGCCAGTCGTCGAACGCCTTTAATGTCTTTATGAGATGGTTAAAG
Source organism: Pyrodictiaceae archaeon (assembly GCA_027046105.1). The sequence goes on along the minus strand of JALTZQ010000093.1, from coordinate 1,288 downwards.
GCTATCCTTGTGTGTATTATTATCTCGAGCCTGTCAGCCTCCCTGACTCTTTCATCAGCTTTCTTAAAGTTATCTAATATCATACGTTGTAGAGTGACCCATCTTTCAAGGCTCCTGACGAAGCCTGCTATGTCTCTGGGGGAAGCCATTATATATCACCCTCTCCCTCTATTTTTGCTGAAGGGGCCCAAGCCTATTTATCCTCATATAAGGGTAAAGGGAGCTTCATGTACTGTTTAATCCAGGATGGCAGCTTTCCTCTTACGTTATTTGCGAACGCCTCATCCCTATCCTTATCCCTATACTTATCATCCATCATTACCGGTATAGTTTTAACTATAGGATACCATCTACCGCAATAAGTACAAACTATCACTCCCTCTTCTATTTCACGATGCATGCAAGTCTTAATGCAAGATGAAAGAGGAACTCTAGAGGCTGGCATATTATATAGGTAACACCATCTTCTACACTTTAACTTAGAAGCAGCCTCCTTGCTTACACTCGACCTTATCTCCTTAAGGGAATAAACTAGTAGAAAGGGGTTCCTACATTCAGGGCACGCTAGTAGCTCCAAGTGATAGTACCTTACCATGCTTACTACCCCTCTATAACCTTAAATCCGAGCCTCCTCAAGCTTTCAATGATACTCTGAGAAAGAGGAAGGTTTTTACTCACCTTTACAATACAGGTTCTTAGGTAGCTTGGAGGTGTTAGTATTGTCGACTTCCTTAAGGCAGCCTTGACCATCCTACTCACTTCATCGGCTCTATAAGTGGGCTCAGGGAGCTTTCTTAATGTTATACTCTCAATTATAGCGGCAGCAGTCTGTAAGTCAATTAGATGGCCAGGGCTGACATAGAGCTTTGCACTACCTTTTCTAATTACAACGCCTACAGTTTCACCTCCAAGTACTATGTAGGTCCTACCTTCTCTTTCAACTTCGTGGCCGGTAAGCTTACGTTTAGCAACGCCTATAGAAGGTAAGTTGTAGATCACGCCTATATGGCTGGCTATCCCAAAGCGCCGAGGATGTGAAATGCCATGCCCATCAACTATAATAAGCTCGGCGTCGCCTCTTAGGGCGTTGAATGCTGGTACCATGACCGCCAACTCTCTAAAAGCAAGAAACCCTGGTATATAAGGAACGCAAACCTTTCCTAAATACACGCTACAATCAGAAACTCTCAAGCCCTTAAAACGTTCTACGAGGATAGCAACACCGATTCCAATCTCAACACCGCTTATAATAGTATAGGAGGCGTCGAGACCGGCTATAGTGTTAGGT
>JALTZQ010000092.1 GCA_027046105.1 Pyrodictiaceae archaeon | reverse complement strand
CCAGGTGACTAGCGATGGCCTCATAGGGTATTTCAAGTATTGAATCTGGGAACCCCAGCTCCCCTATACTGATAAGGTAAATGGTTAGTGAGGTCATTATCATGGATAATAGTGTTAGAGTAATTAATCGCTGGTAAGGTGTCCTCCTAAACACCACTTGGCACCACTATGTAACTAAACCATTCTCCTTTAAACCCTATATTGGCTTAATGCTGATTGGAGGATATGGTAGGACTATGACTATGTTTATCTTTGCATTAGTTAACAGTTGGTGATACTATGGAGTATAAGCAGGTTATTGCAGTACGCGTGGATCTCGATATGGGGAAAGGTAAACTTGCAGCACAAGTTGCTCATGCAGCTGTCGAGGCTGTTCTTCGAGTGCTAGAATCCAGCAATAGTGAGTGGAAGCGTTGGTTAACAGAGTGGCGTCGTAGCGGTCAAAAAAAGATAGTTGTAAGGGCCAGAGATGAGAAACATTTACTTGACCTTTATGTGGAAGCCAAGAAGCTTGGATTACCAGTAGTTATCATTACGGATGCTGGACTTACCCAGCTTCCCCCAGGTACGAAAACTGCTATAGCTATTGGTCCAGCACCTTCAAGTATTATTGATAGAGTTACTGGAAAACTTAAGCTCCTCTAAGTCACTGGCTCCTTTGGCTCTTAGTCGGCTAGTTGAGATAAAGCATAAATAGGAATAAGATTCTATCTGGAACCCGGTTCGGGTGAGAAGGGTATGCCTCTAAATGCGCCCTCAATAGGGGAGCCATTCCCAGAAATGGAGGTAATGACTCAAAAAGGTAAGATAAAGCTACCAGACGACTTTCAGGGTAAGTGGTTTGTCCTTTTCAGCCATCCTGCTGACTTTACGCCAGTGTGTACAACAGAATTTGTTGCATTTGCTAAAAGATATGAGGACTTTAAGAAGCTGAATACAGAATTGATAGGCCTTAGTGTGGACAGCACCTTTAGCCATATCAAGTGGGTTGAATGGATACGCGAGAAGCTAGGCGTAGAGATACCATTCCCAATAATTGCTGATCCAACTGGTGATGTTGCTAGGAAGCTTGGCTTACTTCATGCTCAATCGGCTACACATACAGTAAGAGCAGTATTCATCGTGGACGATAAGGGTGTTGTAAGAGCGATAATCTATTATCCACAGGAGGTGGGTAGAAACATTGATGAAATACTAAGACTCGTAAAAGCATTACAGGTAAGTACAAAGTATGGTAGAGCTGTACCAGCTAATTGGCCAAATAATGAAATAGTAGGTGAGGCATTAATAGTGCCGCCACCGCAAACCGAGGATGCTGCTAAGAAGGTTTTAGAGAGATTCAAGTGCTTTGACTGGTGGTTCTGCTACGATGAGACAATTAGTAAAGAGGAGATAGAGGAGGCCCGTAGATTCTTAGAGAGAGCTGCAAAACCACCAAGGTAAGGTATAGTATAAGTCGAGGATAACGGTTTACTGGGCTCTCCCTAGTTTTTTAGATAAAAGCCTCCAGTAGTCTTTATCACCCAGAATCTTCTCTTGTTCATGCCGCACCTTGTTGAGTAGGCCTGCTGCCCCCCTTCTTATGAACGATGCTAGTTTCTGTACTCTATCCCTGTCTGGGAAAGGCTTAAGTGGTAGACCGTTTCGCCCAATACTTGCTTTTGCAAGTAGCCATTGTGCTACTTGAAGAGGAGTGGCGTTATCCTCGACCTGGCTACGTTCTAAGAAACCATTTGAAGCCCACCATAGCTCTCGTACATAGGATACTGCTAATGCTCTCATGAGCTTATCCTCCCAGCTGGAGTAAAGTCCTTCCTTGTTAGCCTTTACAATATCAATAACCATTTCTGGGTTAATACGGGTTAATGGTGAACGTACAGCGGCTGAAGCAAGCGCTGTATCAAGTACTGGTTGCAGGCTACCATGGAGATAGGCTAGGGCAGTAGCGTATGCACTATGCAAAACAGTCTCCATAAATGCTTCTTCAACACTCAGGGGTTCTCGTCCTCTCCCTTGTACGAGTATTTCTTCGAGTTCATCCCCCTCTATAGGGTCTGTTGCAGCTGGCTTACCATCTATTACTATCCATGGCACACTCCATATGCGCTGACCAAGGGCATCAACGGGTCCAATATCAGTTGTGGCAACAAGTGTTGCATGGTCTAGTAGATCATTCTCAGCCATATATTTTACTAGCCGATAACTCGTATAACATGTGGGATGGATGTAGATTACGACTCTGGCCATATAGTACTCCCCTCCACAGCAATGTGAAGTCTAAACCCATCACGACATTTAGGGACTATTTACGTATTCCCCAGAAACGAGCTCCCTCTAGAGGATGCCAGTCAATGTAAGTATAAGTGAGATAAAACCAACAACAGTCTGTAGTATAAGTAGTAAAACCACAACGCCCTGCTCCGTTGCCCTTCCTTTCACCTTTTCTAGAAGCTTTATCGCAAAATGTTGTAGACTATAGGTGCCTTGTAGTGGTGTTTTGAGGCTTCCATCAGGTTGTGGTACTCCGAAATCCTCAATACCTTCGTGCCATACGCCATGTACAACACCTCGAAAATAAAGCAGGGCTTTGATGAAGTAAAGGGTAAAAAGGATCAATCCAAACTTTTCCATGTTTCCAAGGATCACTAATGCCGCATAATAAGCTCCAACGCCATACGTTAAAGAGTTTCCTGGAAAGACACGTGCAGGATACCAGTTGTAGCGAAGAAAGGCGAGTAGTGCCATAGCCATTATGATTGATGCTTGAAAAACCAGATCAAGTCCCTTGATGAAGGCATATAGAGCGGTGAAGACCATGAGGAGAAGCCCCATCCCTGCCTCAAGCCCATTATAGCCTGCCAACATATTGAACGCGTTTGCTGCACCTAAAACACCCACTGGGACTGCGAGGAGCGGATAGAGTACTCCAAGATCTAGAGTGCCTATTAACGGTACCGAGAGCGTAGATGTACCAGCCTTTATTACAACTAAGGGAAGGGAGATAGGGGCCATAAACACTATTCGTTGCCATCGCGGTAACCCTTTCTTCCAACCAAGAATATCATCAAGGAATCCTAGCAAGCTAGCAAGAAGAAGTAACGTTACAAGCGCATAAAGCTCTGCTGCACGATAAACACCTTCACCAAGGTATGTGTAGAGCGCCTCAAGCACCATAAGGCCAAAAGCCGTAGCAATAATGACCCATATACCACCAGCTTCTGCAACAAGCATGTTACCTGGCTTGTTCATGTCCCTGCCAACTAGTCCTCGTGACTTAGCAACACGTATCCAGGCAGGAACAACAACTATGACAATCATGGCAGAGACTAGCGCTGAAACTAGTACAAAGAATAAGCAAGACGCAATGCACATCATGGTTCCACCATAAACCAGTCCCATAACACGTTCTTTCCAGTAGCCATACTATGTTCTAGCATGACCTGCTACTCGTGGACTTAGGCCTAGAAGTCTCTTCCCAATCCTCGCTATAAACTCATAGCGCCTACTACCGCTTTCCCAGGGAACATTAACAAGAGGTCTTCCATCCATATCAGGGTCAAGGGGTAAACCGAGGTAAACCAGTATTGTCGGCACAATATCTACTGTCTTAGGCAGGCTACTCTTATTACCAGTGAAGCTGACATCGCCATCTTCGGTGTACATGACCAGTACTCCACTATTCGAGTGTACGTACCATCTTCCCTTCTCAACGATATCACGGTACATTAACCTCGTCGTGATTGTGTAGCCTTGCCTCGGCACAAGCACAAGGTCGGGAGCCCGATTAATGTATGGGCCCCAAAAGAACTTGTCCCCATACTCGATTTTCTCTAGAAATGTACGGTATCTAGTGAATGCACGGTAAACCTCTTGGCGAATTAGTATCCGCTCCTTAGAAGGTAGGCGAGGGTTAATGTAGAC
>JALTZQ010000091.1 GCA_027046105.1 Pyrodictiaceae archaeon | reverse complement strand
CATCGTTAGAGGGTCGAAGTAGTATCTCCCTATTACCACACCCTCACTCACAACCTCAAACATAGCATCCATGAAAGGGACTTTATTGACTATTTTCACGCCAACGCCTAGGAGTTCGTTAAACCCGCTAGTAGAACCGGTCTCCCTACGATAACCTCTCAACATGCTCTTAATGTCGTGTTCATTTGCAGGCCTGGCATCACCCGGCTCAGTTAACCTAATCTCAAAAGCTTTAGAGCCGTCGCTGCACTCTTTACCCAGCAATGGAACGTTACTATGAGGACACCAGTAAATGCGGCTCTTTACCGGCCAAGCCTCTCCAAGGCTACGCCTTGTCACCAGCTGTTCCCCGGGGAGGGGAGGTTCCATATTCCGTGGCTATAACCACTGACACTACGCACTCCACGCTTTTATAGTGGATATACTTTTACATTGCTAGATCTCATAATCCAATTTAACAGTTAGCGGTGAGACCTCCCGCTTCAGAGGCGGCTGGTGATGACGGTAAAGCCAAGGGTAGTCGTCATAGCTGATTGGGATGCGGATGGTGTAGTATCTGCTGCAATAATAAAGTTTACCCAGGAAAGGCTAGGTGTATTCCCTATTCAAGGTGAAGCACGCCTCGACCTCATACCTTCTGGGCCACGTGGGATAACTGAAGTCATGAGTAGTCTTGGTTGTGCTGATGCCCTCGTCATATTAGACATACCGCTAACCATTGACGTCTATGAAGCCATAGTCAAGTATAGGGCTAAATGCCAGGGGGTGATATACTATTTTGATCACCACGACTCAACCATTGCAAGACTATCGGAACTAGAAAAACTAGGCATAAAGACCATCGTGGGTAAAAGCGCTACAGCGGTACTTGTTAGAATGTTCGTTGAGGGCCTTGGGGGCCGTTTAACCCCTAGGCTAAAACAGTTCTCTGACGCGGTAGCGGTCCTTGAAGGTAGAAAAAAGCCCCTAAAGACGGCTAGTGAGCAGATAGTGAAGATGGCTGCGTCTATTTCAAGAGCGCTTAATGTCTCGAAGGACAAGGAGCTATGGAGGAGTTATGTCGACTGGCTAAGTAATCCGTTGCCCTTTGAGGCACCCCGGTTGCCAGTAGGCTTCAGAGGTGACACTCCTCTCGAGGTAGGCCTTAAACTGTCAAAGGAGACTGAGGAAGACGTAAAAAAAGCTGCTATGGAATTTTCAATGCAAGCTATTAGAGTGGGCTTCGTGAAATTTGTGGACGCAAGAGGCAAATGGAAGAGTAGGGGAGCATCCGCTTTAGCTGGCGAGATAAGCAGAATAACAGGCCAGCCTGTAGCTTTATTAGTGGAGAGAGACGACGGCGTACTACTATTGGTTATTAGAGGATATAAGGGCCTCCCGCAATTACTGGCGGACCTTTTACTTGAGGAAGGCATAGCTGCAGACAAGGGAGGCCATAGGAACCTCGCAATATGTAGGATCAAGGAAGGAGTGACGATCCAGGAACTTATTAATGCTCTCAGGAAACTCTCCTTTGAAGCATGGCGAAGAATGGAGTTAGACGTTCAATGAATTGATATCTGTTTGCCGCTTATTTCCATTCACTTTTGTGAATCTAGGGCTCTAAGTTAAACGCTTTCTAAGAAAAAGATATTGGCTTGGAGGCTCGGGAAAATAGTCAGGGCCTCTATTGATTAACCGCCTTAAAGCCAATGAGGCCTTAGAATTAATCAGGAGGATCCTAAATGAGTATGGAGTAGAGAGCGGCCCTATAATCAGTAGGATTAGAGATTTGCTTAGAAGGAGGGGGGCGGAAGAGACCTGGGAAAGCCTATTAGACGCGGCTTTGCAAGTAATGGCCGAGTGGAGCGCGCTTAACCCGGAGTGGGGTAGAGTTGCACACAAACTCTACCTCGAGCGGATATACATTGAGGCTGGAAAACGGTTGGTAGCGCCTAAAGGAATCGAGAGAAGATTGAATTGGAAGGGTCTTAGGTTACTTGTAGCTCGGTATTTGCTAAGAGATCACAGGGGGATAATTGTAGAAACCCCAGATGAGTTAGTAGAGAGAGTAGCAGACTATGTTGCATTAGCGGAAGCTTCCACGGGTAAATACAAGGTTTACCGTAGGCTCTTCTACGACTTGATTAGCGGGTTAAGGTTCCTCCCTAATAGTCCAACGCTTATGAATGCAGGCACACGCTACCCTCAACTTGCAGCGTGCTTTACTGTACCACTCGAAGACGATACAGACGCAATATTTGAAGCGGTCAAGGTTTCAGCTAGGATCTTCAAAACCGGCGCGGGAGCAGGCTACGACTTTACTCCTCTGCGTCCTAGAGGGGCTCCGATTAAAGGTACTGGAGGACGGAGCAGCGGGCCGATGTCATTCATGAGGGTATTCGATGCAGCAGCTGACACGGTGAGAGAGGGCGGCAAAAGGAGAGCGGCAATGATGGGCATTATAAGCGATTTACACAAAGATGTAATGGACTTCGTAGAAGCTAAGTGTTCTAAACGTGAACTCGAAAACTTTAACATAAGCGTAGCCGTGCACGACGAATTCATGAGAAGGGCGTCTAGTGGTGATTACTGGAATCTCTATAACCCGCAGGATTGCCCTAAGATAGTTGGGGCTTTAAGTAGTGAATTAAAGGAAATAGAATCTCGTTGTGTAAGTGTAGGCAGGATAACTGCTTCGGATCTCCTTGATAAAATTGCGTTGTGTGCATGGAAATCAGGGGATCCCGGAATAGTGTTCTTAGACCGTCTGAATGAACATAACCCTACACCCTCGCTGGGGAGAATACATGCAACAAACCCTTGTGGCGAGACGCCTCTACTGGACTGGGAGGCCTGTAACTTAGGCAGCATAAACCTAGAATCCTATGTAGATGTTACAAGTCATAAGATACTTTGGGATTCGCTTGCAAAGGATATTGAGTTAGCAGTAAGATTCCTTGACGACGTTATAGAGGTCTCGCGTTACCCCGACAAGAGGATAGAGGAAGCCGTTAGGAAGACAAGGAAGATAGGCCTAGGTGTAATGGGATGGGCCGATCTATTAGCGCATCTGGGAATACCCTATGATAGTCATGACGCACTATTTTTAGCCGACAAACTAATGGAATTCATAGCTTACCATGCAAGGAGAGCGAGCACTGAACTGGCGAGCGAAAAAGGATCCTACCCTGCATTCTCACATAGTATTCATAGAGAGGGAAGATTCAACTGGGAGCCACAAGTACCAGCGACTGCGATTTATGATGAAAACAAAGTATCCGGTGATGTGCGTGAGCTTATATCCGACAGACCGCCTATTGAGTGGGACCAATTGCGGCTCCAAATGAGGAGAGGAACTAGGAATGCAACTGTTACTGCAATAGCTCCTACAGGGAGCATTAGTATAATAGCTGGCGTCAACAGTAGCATAGAGCCGTTCTTCGCGCTAGTCTATGTTCGGCAGACAGAGCTAGGGACTTGGCTCGAGGTAAACAAGCACCTTCAAGAATGGCTCAAGGAGAATGATCTTCTTAAACCCGAAATACTAGAAGACATCGCTGTTCATGGCGGTGGAATTAGGTGGGCGCCATGGGCTCCTAAAGATTTGAAGGAAAGACTACCGACAGCCCTTGAAATAAACTGGGAATGGCACGTAAGAATGCAAGCAGCGTTCCAGAGATGGGTTGACAACGCTGTGAGTAAAACTGTTAATATGCCAAGTAATGTTACACCACAGGAGGTTGCTAAGGTCTTTCGGCTTGCATGGAAGCTAGGATGCAAAGGAGTAACAATATTTAGGGATAAAAGCAGAGAGCACCAAGTCCTAAGCGTTGAATCCACCATTAAGGCGATTATTGAAAAGCCTCCAGAACTGCCAAAAAGTAAGGACAAGAGCCATTATAGTTGGTTGAGGATAAGGAAAGGGGAAGTGATAGCTGTTCACGAAGAATACTCAGGAGGTTGCCCGTCTTGTGATGCGTAGCATGGTATATAC
>JALTZQ010000090.1 GCA_027046105.1 Pyrodictiaceae archaeon | reverse complement strand
TTAGTATTGATAAATCTTTCCACACTTTTTAAACAATCTTTACCCAAACTAAAACTAAATTAAGGCAAAAGATCCTCACAAAACACCTTGTTTTCCAAGTCGCCATCTGTTAAGTCGTTTACATAATTTCATAAATATTACTCAGCAAATCTCATTAACATAGATATAGTAACAATAGCTTAAGACATAATAAACTAGAAAACACATCGTCTGCCAGATCTGAGGGGGCTTGATGCGCAATCGTAGGCTAGACGAATATCTCAAGAGTATTGCAAGGGAAATAAGACAGGGTAGAGTTGACATAGAACTATTATTGAAAAAGCTGGCTGAAAGTATTGCAGAAGAGGTCCTGCAGAAGATGGGTTTAACTGAGCCCTCTCCATGCATTAACAACTATGATGAATTGGTTAAACGCATAGAGGCACTTGAACGTGAAGTTAAAGAGCTTTACAACATCGTTACTAGTTTAAACGAGCTTCTATACAAGAAGAGTGAAGTAATCGATAAAGATAAGAATGAGGGAGAAACACGGGAAGATAAAACAACTCATGACGTACATACTAGCGGAGTAGACATAATACTAGATAAGCTACGACATAAAGGTTACCTGTTTCTTAGCAAGGAAGCACCCTACGTATATAATATCGAGGAAATACTTCGCAGGAAAAACATAGTAAGGGTGGAATTATCAAGTGACGTCATTCTAATTAGCAGGGATTCCCTAAACGAGTTTCTATCACTTCTTAGCAACATAGATACTAGCGATGAAAAAGAGGCTGCCCAAAGATTAGGTAAGTATTCCCAACTATTTTGGGCGTTAAGAGGAGAAGGACTAATAATATACTCAAGTACTCTTAGAGGATGGATACCTCAGGCTGATCTGAAGAGGCTACTGGATGAACACTACTAGCGCCACATAGAGCCATCAAAAGATTTAGTTAGGTTGCCCTCTTGGCTTATAGCCGAGTTCATTAAGATATTTTCTCAGAGCCTCTATGTTCCACTCCCACTTGCTCCTTCTACGCTTGTCGACAGGAATGCCGAGCAACTGTGCCTCCTTTATGCTTAACCCAACCTCGCGTATCTCTGGGATACTGAAGCCTCTACCTTCTCTGAGACCCGGTTCCACACCACCAAACCTCTTTAATCGCGGCTTCTTGACTAACGGCTTAGGCGGCCTCATGCTCCCAACCCCAGGTGATGCGAGTGGGCTTGAAGCTAACTCCCTATTACTCCTTTTCGGCTAGCCCGGCTACAGAGACTATTGATAGGGGATCCTCTTTGACAACCCTCATAGCGATGCTCGTTACTGTTCTACGTACATAGGGTAATTTATTTAATTCCTTAAGGAACCTATCTAGTTCACTTATAGACCGGAATTTAGCTATAACAGCCACATCAAATTCGCCAGTTATGTCGTAAACAGCTATAACGTATGGATTGGATGCTACAACTTTTTCAACATCCTCGATATGGGAACCATCGGCCTGAATAAGCGTTAAAGCAGTTATCTCAAAACCAAGCATTAATGGATCAATTAAAATAGTAAACCTAGTTATAATACCTGTCTCGATTAAACGGCGTAACCTTGCATGTACTGTCGATGGTGCCATACCAAGTCTTGATGCAAGTACCCTTACACTAGCCCTAGAGTCCTCTGTCAATGCCTTGATGAGTTTTAAATCAGTCTCATCTAGGCTAGGACGAGTCATTAGAACACACCTATGTAGAAATCTAGAGGGAAACCTTGAAAAACACCTTGACGCCACTTACCCGCTTAGGATGGAGGTAATACTCCACCCTAGGCTGATTAATAGAATTAACTCTTCCGGGAGGAAGAGAACAACCTTGGGCCTACGAAGACTCGTATTAGACGTACTCAAACCTCTTAAAGATCCATCAATAGTAGAGGTCGCACTTACTTTAAGCAAGGTCAAAGGTGTTGACGCAGTTAATATAACAGTGAACGAAGTTGATGTTGAAACGCTAAGCTTGACAATAGTTATAGAGGGTTCAAATATCGATTTCGACGAGGTTAAGAACATCCTAGAAGAAGTGGGTGCAGCCATACATAGCATAGATCAAGTAGTGGCGGGTGAAAGAATAATAGAGATACCCAAGAGATAATTAATCAGAAGCCATTATACCGTGGACGTCGTAGTGGGGTAAAAGGTGCTAGAATAATAATGTTACGTTGCAGCATTTGTGGTACAAGAGTTGCAGAGATTAAACAGCCACACACGGGACTAAGGTTATGCAGAGAATGTTTTATTGAGCAAATTCGTAATAGAGTTCTTTTTGAGATAAAACGTTGGAACATGTTTGAAGATAGACATAAGCTCTTGCTAGCTCTTAGTGGCGGTAAAGATAGCTTCACATTACTCGATATAATAGCCAATATACACAAGAATGAAAAGATAATAGCACTCTCAATAAAGGAGGGTATACCAGGAGGATACCATATTAACGAGATAGAGTCAATAAGAAAAATAGTTAAGCAGTACGGCATAGACCATCTTATCGTTGAGTTTAGAGACTACACGGGCATGAACCTATCTGACATTGTTCAGGAGGCGAATAGACGAAGACTAAATGTTAAACCATGCACGTTCTGTGGTGTATTGCGGCGAAGAATAATGGAAGAATATGCAAAGCATCTTGGTGTTGATCGAGTTGTCACAGCACATAACCTTGACGATGAAGCTCAAACTGCAATTATGAATATTCTCAGAGGCGATATAGTCGGACTAATACGACAACACCCCCTAGCTGTTCTTTCAACAAGAGACTTTGTTCCCCGAGTAAAACCATTGAGAAAGATCTATGAGTGGGAAACGGCCACGTATGCCTTTAAGCAAGGCTACATGATACAATCGATGGAATGTCCTTATCTCTACGAAGCACCAACATTAAGATTAAGGGTTCGCCTAAACCTATACAATGTAGAAAGAAAGTCCCCAGGGTCATTATTAAGGCTGCTAGAGACACTAGATATATTGTTGAAGCCGTTAGTCCTTGAACAGATACAAAGCCCAGTAAAACTTTCACACTGCATTAAATGTGGTGCACCTACCTCGCCAGAGAGAATTATCTGTAAAGTCTGTGAATTACTAGAAGCAGTGGGTACTAGCATACACGCCATCCAGGTTGGGCTTCCCCATCCACGGTAAGTAGAACTGGCTTTTGATCTCTTTCACAACCAGCCGCCAATATCATGCCTTCACTTAGGTATCCACGTATCTTTTTTGGTTTAAGATTTGCTACAACTATAACCCGTTTACCTTTTAGTTCCTCTGGTTTATACCATGGTGCAATACCGCTAATGATTTGTCTTTTCTCATTACCAAGATCAACTATTAAGCGTAGCAGACGTGTACCTTGTATATGCTCTGCTTCTACTATAACGCCTACACGTAAGTCAATTTTGGCAAACTCCTGGATATCTATATACTCCACCTTCTCACCTGGGCATAGGTTTACACCTAGAGGAGAGACAAAAAAGGCCTTACTCTACGCAGTCAAATACATAGACGCCTGTGATGACTGGTATTACCAATGATGTATGATTAAGCCTACCGCTGCTGAGGCTTCCATCCCCTTAGTTGGGAATGAAAATGCGCGAAGAACGTTAAATACTTGAGATAAAGTATAAAGGGTGCCTTCTATGGATTGGAGTGTTTTTGTAATAAAGCCGTCATCTCACATTAGTGGGTACTGCTACTCTATCCTTAGACTTGAACCCTATGGTTTTTGCGGCTTTTCATGCATATACTGTTATGCTAGATGGTATAGACGTAGCCAGTTTAAGCCACAATGGAATATTGTAAAAATGTGGAGAAAGATAGCGCGAAAACTCTCAACTTGTGAGCCGAAACCATACTTTAGACTGGCAACGCTAAGTGATCCCTTTCCCCCACAAGAAAAGCTTCACATGGTATCACTGGAGATGATGCGAATCGCCCTTAAATACAACATCCCAATAATTATTAACACTAAATCTACACTACTAGCCCAAAGTCCATGGATAGATGTTCTTAAGGCTATGGCCGAGAAGAAAATTGTTGTCGTCCAAATCTCTATAGCTTTTAGTGATAAGACTGCTTTACTACTTGAGCCCAATACCCCATTGCCTTCGCAAAGGATAAATCTAGTAAGTAAGCTCTCAGAGTATGATATACCAGTTGTAGTTCGCTTACAACCACTCATACCAGGACTTGAAGATGAACATCTATGGATAGCTGAGGCTTCACTTAATGCAGGAGCTAAAGGACTTATAGGCGAGAGTATCAGAGAGACCAGGGAAGGATTTCAAAGATTATCAAGCATCTTGGGCTATTCCATTGAATCCATTGCCAGTCTAGAGCCCTATCAAAGTAACCCCGCACCTAGCCTTAGCCCCTTATACCGTCCTGCAGAATGGTGGCGTAAAGCCATTCATACTAGTCTTTACTCACTTGCAAAAAGATATGGAAGATCTTATGGAGTATGCAAAGAGGGATTCCAATTAGATGAGAACATTACCGACTGTTGCTTGACAAGCCTGGGTATTTCAGTAGCATTACGAAGACTTACACTCCGCGAGCTAACCGCTAATATAGACTACCAGGCACTAAAAGATAAAGGCTATGTGCATAGCAGGGATGTACAAGGCTATCCAAACATTATTAGGAAGGCCATTAAAATTCATGAAAATAAGCTTCTTAAAATGTTCAAGACCAAACTCTTGGCTTAGTAAGAACCTACAATAGCAGCTTATAAGCACGCAAGCTACGTTCGATAACGGTCACGATAAGCAAAACCACATATCCCCCATATGCTATACTTGCAGCTTCAAAGCCTAACACATAATGAATGATAAGAATGAGTGCTTGCAATAGTACCCTATCACCTCTCTCCAGGAAACCTATTCCTTCAAGACTCGAACCGGGTTTTAGGGATTCATATCTTGCACGTATGTAGCTTATTAGAAGGGCACTTACTGTGGCCAAGTAGACAAGCAGGAAATTGTATCTCAGTAGAAAGAAGCCTACACCAAGAACCACATCAACTATCCTATCTGTAATTGAGTCCATGAAGGCACCTCGTGGACTAGCCTCGCCCCTAATACGGGCGACAGCACCATCAACAGCATCAAGACACGCAATAATTAAAAGCAGAACAAGCGCCATAACGACGTCACTACGACTGCATGAGTATAAGAACAATGGAGAAAGCATTAACGCCGCCAAGGTGTAAATCCAGGCTGGTAAGCGGGATAATGGCTTCGCTACACGTTCAAGAATAGGGCCTACATATGGTCTTAGCCTTGACATCATACGCCCTAACACCAATAAGACACTGTCTAGTTCAAGAAAAGTCCTTGGGAGTAATATATGGTTAAACGATTAAGGTTTGGCCCAGCAGGAAAACCCATTGATCTCAAAGGAGCCGACTACGTAAAGGCTATTGAGTATATTGCAGAGGTAGAAAAGCTAGATGCCTTAGAATATGAAGCCGTAAGAGGTGTACGTATCAGTGAGAAAAAAGCCCTTGAAATAAGGAGTACTGCTGAGAAATATGATGTTAAACTTTCAATGCATGCACCATACTTCATTAATCTGGCATCACCTAATGAGAACACCATAAAAAGGAGTATTGAGAGACTGCAAGCTGCTTTAAAGGCTGCTAGCACCATGAACGCCTACGTGGTTGTTTTCCACGTTGGCTACTATAAGGACAATCCTAGTAAGAAACATGCAATTGAAAGAGCAATAGCATCGTTAAAGACTGTTGAAGAGTGGATGAAATCGAATGGAATTAACAACACATGGTTATCACCTGAAACTACTGGTAAACAAACACAGATAGGCGATTTAAATGAGGTTGTGCAAATATGTAAGGAAGTTGATGCATGCAAACCCACAGTGGATTGGGCTCACATATATGCACGTTATCTAGGTAACTACATTAAGAGTGTTGATCATGTTGTGAGGGTTATTGAGTTCATTGAAAAAGAACTCGGCATCCAAGCCCTTAAGCCATTACATACACATTTTTCGAGAATTGAATATGGCAATGGAGGAGAGAAAGAACATCATACATTAGCAGAAAAAGACTATGGGCCAGATTTTGAAATTGTATGTAAAGGTCTTGTGGAAACGGGCGTGGAGGCTGTTATAATATCAGAAAGCCCCTTACTTGATAAGGATGCTATAGTGATGCGTAATCTGTGTTGCAGTATTTGCCAATGTTGCTAGAGTCTTACCTCTATATAGAAGTTGTCAACAATATCCCTATACCGATTACGTATTGTGGCATCTGATACCCTTATGGTTGATGCTACCTCCTGCTGATTCTTTTTCTCATTGAGGAGTATACTCGCTAGATAAACTGATGCTGCAGCCAGAGCTTCTGGCGGCTTACCTTGTGCTATCTTTGTCGTAGCCAGTAGCTTAGCAAATCTTACTGCTAATGCTTCTACTTGGCTACTCATACCAAGCTTCGATACTATTGACGGGACATAAATTGATGGTGATGGGGGTTTTATGCGAATACTTGCGTTTATTCTTGAGTAGAGTCTTCGATATGCAGACCATACTTCACGTTGGTCTATGCCTAGATCTTTTGCTATCTTCTTCATGGTGATAGGGTATCCCTCTACTTTTGCTGCAGCAGATATCGATGCTGCAACATATTCAAGCAAATTGCTCTTCTTGATCACGCCTTCACGGAATAGTATTTTTACAAACCTGGCTGTTGTCTCAGCAACACGTTCTGGAAGTTTCAGTCTAGCAAGGATGCTATTAACCTCTCGCAGAATTTCCACAAGCCTCTTTTCACTACCTATACGAACACGATTTTGTATAGCTTGAAGCTTTCTAGAGCGTGGGTCACGCGTAATACTTATATACGTGGTTACTCCTTTATCATGGATCCTCTCGGTTAATGGTGCACCAACACGGCTACGTTGCGCCTTCTCTGAGGGATCAAAGGAACGCCATTCAGGTCCAGTATCCATAAGACGGTCTTCGAAAACATAGCCACAGCTGCTACATACAAGACTTGTTTCGGCACGTATAACACTTGTCTTAGTGGGGGACCCGCAAACAGGGCATTTCTCGGGAAGGCTAATCACGATTACCACGCTCATCTTGGTGATCGTCTTTTTTGTTTAGAGGCCCGCTCCCCCGCACGCTCTAGGTCTTTGTCATACTTTCCTCGTTTTCTTCCACGTACTTCCTTCCTCCTCTGTATTCTCTGCGCAGATTTCTTCGACCTCCGCCTACGTGGACGAGGGGAGAGATAATAGACAACTTCACCGTATTTAATTCTCTCAATTATATCTTTCGAGTCTGGTCTAATAACACCATAAGGTGCTTTTACGGGACCAATAATATCAAGTAGCAAACCTACTCTTTGCCTATTCTCATTAAACACGGGGACGCCGAGAGGAGGCAGTTTTTCGGGTTCTTCCAATCTTACCACAATATAGCCGTTGCGTGTAGAATGTAGGATCTCACCTAATCGACGAAGATACTGCAATACCAATACTCTACCACCTTTTATCCACTCAAGCTACTAGTTACTAGCCTCTACTATTCCTTGCTGCGGGGGAGCGGGTAAGGCCCGTAGAGTATTAACTCGTAACACTAAGTCAGTTCAGCTATAACCCTTAGCACCAGTAATACCACTACCCAATTCCTAAATAATGCCGTAGATTCAGATACTCTACCCTTCATCATGATCATTCTTTTTCAGTGCCGCCTAACTACATCATCTCGAATCCGCTCCCGAAAGACGGTGAGCTGTATGAAAATCGCTATCATTGGTTGTGGCTCAATGGGTTTACTCCTAGCTACACGCATAAGCAGAGCTGGATATAAACCACTACTTATTTGTCGTCGACCGGAACAAGCCATCCTACTTAACGAGAAAGGTGTACGAATTAAAGGTCGAGATGAGGGCACTGCTGTTGTTAGTGCTATTGATTTGTCTCATGTTGCTCTTCCACAAAAACACGATATTGTCATTGTCGCTGTGAAGGCCTATGACACACCTTCCACCCTACACCCTATTAGGAGTGTTCTAGGAAAAGACGGGGTCTGTATTACGATTCAGAACGGTATAGGTCCTTATGAATACCTTAAAGCAGAGCTTGGTAATCAGATCCCTGTAATGCAAGGCCTCTTGTACGTGGGTGCACGTAGAATAAATGACATCACAATTGAGTATGCAGGTGGTGATAGAGTAGTTCTTGGCCCTCGCGAAGAACAAGTAGAGATATTATCTGAGCTCCTAAACAACGCAGGTTTTCGAGTCGAAGTCGTTGATGATATCGAGCCCTATAGATGGGAGAAACTCGCTATCAATGCTGCTATAAACCCATTAACCGCACTACTTGGTGTAACAAATGGTGTTTTATTGAACTCAGACCATTTATTAAATGTGGCATTTACTATAGCACGAGAGGTTGAACTTGTAGCAAGGAGTTTTAGCATATACATTCCCAGACCGGTTGAATTGATAGTTAAGGAAACCATAAAAGCCACATCGTCTAATAAGTCGAGCATGCTTCAAGACATCGAGGCGAAAAAACCAACGGAAATAGACTTCATTAATGGCATTGTAACGCGCATGGCGCTAAGTAATGGGCTACGCGTCCCCTATAATGAAATGATGTATTTATTAATCAAGGGTTTGGAGAACATACTTGATATAGAGGTAAGGCAAGAATGGAGTTCAATAGAAAGGATGTTGAAGCTCTCCTTGCAGCGTTGGAGGAGGCAGAGAAAATAAAACCATTTCAGATAGCAAAAAGGAGAGTTTTTCAAAAGTACGGTATATCTGGAAGTGATAAAGATAGAATATTCACCGCCATAATGTATAAGATTTATCGGCTCCAAGGTATACTCGACAAAGCACTTGCACATTCACTGAACACTAGTTTGAAGGAGTTACAAAATAAGCCTCCTCTTATAAGGCAAGCTCTCAGACTTGCAGCTTTCTTAGCACAATTTGCCGATGTTAAGGATCCACAATTAGAAAGAATCCTCCTATACTATGGGCTTAAGTACATAGCAAAAAGATATGGTTGGCGTGATGCGCGATTAATAGCTAGGGCCCTTTCTAAGCTTAAGAAAAATCCCTGGAAACCTTCAACTATCGAAGAAGAGTATGAGCTTCGTTATATGCTGCCTTACTGGTTCATTAAACGATTAGAAATGCTACTAGGTAAAAACGAGATAGAAGCTTTAGCCAATTCATTTAATAAGGAGCCCCCACTAGGCCTTAGAGTCAACAGTTTGAAGACCAGTGTTGAAGAAGTGCTTGAGCATCTTAGACGTAATGGAATAACTGCATGGGTTTCAGAGCGTGTGCCACAATTGGTACGCTACAAAGCACCTTTCATAAAACCCATTGCAATGCTCGTGGAGAACGGAAAGGCTGTTCCACAGGATGAGTCATCTGCCATAGCAGCACTCCTACTTAACCCAATGCCAGGCGAAATTATAGTAGATCTTTGCGCCGCCCCTGGAGGAAAAACAACACATATAGCAGAGCTTACAAGAAATACTGCAAAAATCATAGCATTTGATCTCTATGCTGACAGACTTCAACGATTACGCTGGCTAGCAGTAAGCACAGGTACCTATGTTTCCATAGATATAACCATGTCTGACGCGAAATACGCCTCAAGTATACTTGGAACAAATGTCGCAGATAGAGTACTACTCGATCCTCCTTGTAGTAGTACGGGTGCGTTAGCAAAACATCCCGACGCTAGATGGCGTCTAAGTCCATCTAAACTTGAAGAACTCATAACACTTCAAAAATCATTACTTATCGAAGCAGTAAAAATTGCAAGAAAAGGGGGCCGTATACTTTATGTAGTCTGTAGCCTTCTCCCAGAAGAAGGAGAATGGATAATTAAGTGGGCTTTAGAAAAACTGCCAGTTAAATTAATACCTCTTCAAGGTCCTTACTCACCTTCACCATTACTTCCAGGTACGATGCGTGCATGGCCTCATCGCCATAATACAACAGGCTTCTTCTACGCATTATTAGAGAAAACTGAAAAGACATAGAATAGATGAGACATTTTGACAAGAGATGAGAGAATAGAAATAGATCTTGGTGAACAACCGATTACCGCAGTTAAGTGTTAATGATGGATTAGTCATGATTTAATTTTTAAAAACTAGAACAGTTTTCTTCTCCTACGTGGCGCTCCGGGCTTCATTAGCATTGTTGTAAGCTCTATTTGGGCTTCTATGGTAACCAGTTTTGGCTTATATTCTTCTATAGCAGCCGCGATTTTCTCGTAGAAGTCTTTGTCGTACCCTACTTTTTCGAGAAACTCTTTACCATCACTCGTTAGCCTTATTTTCTTCGTCTTAGGGTCGGTCTCAGCAAGACCAACATAGAGAAGTGCAACAAGATCTTCACGCAGTTGTTTGGAAGTTGGTGTATCACCTACAAGGAAGAAGTCATAATCTATGTTAAGCCCTTTCTCTGTTTTAAGCCAGTACATGAGGTAAGCTAAACTACGTTCATAGACACCACCTTGGTCTTCCATGGCCTTGAGTACTAGTAGCAACTTCTTTTTTCGCTCATCAGCTTTCACTTGCTCAATGGTTACAGCCGGTCTAGCTATGATCACTAATTCCTTTTTCGTGCCAGATACAGGTTCCTTTTTCTTTAGGCGCGGACGATTGCCACCCAACCCTGTAGCCCCAAGATATGATGCAAAAATTCTACCGCGCAACTTTATACTCATCCCTAGAGAGGAGGGGTCTCTGCGCGCCGGACTAGACCTCATTCGTCTAATGTATTCGGTTTCTAGTGTACTCTTCATAGACCCCATGAATACCGGTTTGGGAAGTGTTAGTAGAGCTTAACTATGGGAGTTCAACAAACAGTCCTGTAGGGCGTTAGACCCTGAAAGAGACAAGGAGGATAAAATATAGTGGCAATATAGTGCCTATTTCAGAAGTACAGAAAGAAGTTATTGAACACGTTTTAAGCAGTTTACCTTACAGGATATTTTATACACAATCACCCATAACTAATAATAAAGCAGAAGTACATGTTGAACCAAGGCATATTAAAGCTTATGTTATACATGATGCCGTCTTAGACACTATACATGTTATTTCGACCAAGAGGTTTCGATTGATAATTGACACTAAAGAGACACATGTGATGGTTCCATCTAGACTTGTTGAGAAGGATACTTTACTAGCTATATTGACTATTACTAGTCGCCGCAGATTTTGAACACCATTACACAGCCATTCCCCGTACTACAAACATTTCTTATACAATTCTCTGCATATCCTGGATCCCTACATTCATCCGCAACGTTGTACAAGTGCGAAGAAGAGAATGGATCATCGGTTGCACCAAACCCCTTAATAGGCTTTCCGCCATAGCCTGCAATACATGTTGATATGTAAGCCTCATATTCTACTCCATAAAGATTCGTACATGTATATATCGCTAGTATCTTTGAAGCATCCCTTGTTAGCAAGTCAATATGCCATACAATTTTCTTCTTTGCTCTTGTCAAGTGTCTCTTCAATCTACCATATAGACCACCAGGCCCACCTGCAGAGCCCACGTAATAATAAGTACCCTTTTCAATAATGATGCGTTTATGACGTGTGATAAATTGTACGGGATCGGTAATGCAAAGAACTAGTATGTACACGCCCTTCTTACCGCGTAGTTCCTCTAGCCTATCGAGACACTGCATTTAAGCACCTCTTTATTGCAGAGTGAAATCACCGCTGCCATTACGTCTTCAACGCTATATCCATGCTTGCTAACTAGGTCCTGGATAGCTATCTGTTTTGACGCTGCCACATCGAGTAGTATGTTGATTTCCGTCTCAGTTAATTTACCTTCGCTGACCATGCGCTCAAGGAAGGATATCGTTTGGTTTAGGTCTTGTGGGGGCTTTATCCCAAGTTCTACAGATAGCTTTATTGCTAGTTTCTCTAACGATCGCCGCATACTACTAAGACTCTCATAGACATTATAGAGTTTTGAAGCAGTCTCTTCAACTACTACGTTGAGGTCGATGGAGTGGATATGTGTTAAAGAATCCTTAATATGGTTAGTTACGGCAATCGTCTTCTCAAGAATAACCTTGCATACAGAGCCCTTACACTCATTTATTGCTTTATGGATACTTGCTATCTCATTGTTTATTCTATCGATAAGTTTTACAGCATCACGTAGCCTCGTTAAGTGTACTATCAAATCCTCTAATACATCATCTATATCCTTAGTTCTCGCTAACATTCCAGCATTAGACGCTATAAGTTTGGCTAAGTCGCTACGTGAGGTTATGTTGTATTCCTCTAGTTTTTCAAATACCTCTAAAATAATGCTTGCTAGCACATCTAGTCTTTCTTGTAGCTCAAACAGTTTGCGTGCATTACCTAAAAGTTTGACTAGATCTTTTGAGTAAATGATATTTACCACAACATCCTTTATACTCTGGTATTTTGAAATTAATTTGTCCAAAACCTCTATTTCACGGTAATCGGGGCAAACATCGGGTTCCACTGAAGTTCCAAGTAAGAATTCAAGACCTTCACGAATAATAGTTTTACAAGTCTCCTCAATTTTCAGCAATGCACTAGCATAGTCCTCATTAAGGATAAGACGTCGGACTTCATCCAAATCTGGTGAGAGCATCTGCTTATACTCTTGTGACAAATATCTCCATAAAATATTCATTATTTTAGCATCATTCAACGCTCTACTGAGTACGTTAATTTCTTTTTCAAGTTCCGTAGCAAGAGATTCATAATGTTTAAGTAATGCATCTAAGCTCATGGGAATTATCCCTCCACTACATTAGTCATAATAGTTGTTTGGCTAGGGTTACCATCAGATAGTGATTCAAGCAAAAACATCAGTTTTGATCGCAACTCTTCTCTTTGCTTATGGAGTTCTTGTATGGTTTCTAGACTGTGTAAGAGAGAGCTAAGACTTCTCCTTGCACGGTTTAATTTATCTATCATAACATTTATTGTTTTAGCTCTAATGGCTTCGCTAATATCATGAATAATGACTTCAACTTCGCTCTCGGAAACACCCATATCGCGAAGCTTATTTACAAGTGCATAGACCTGCTGAAGGTGATTCCCCACTTGTTTCAATTGCTCAAGAAGCCTTTGCGTGAGTAGCGGTAAACTGGCTGCAATAAGCCCAGCAACAGCTATTCCAGGCTCATCGTAGGCTGCAAGCTTCTCATAATAGTCCATGGCCGATCTAACTATATTAATGAGCTCCTCGACAGTATTTTGTTTGCCTAGACCGAAATCCTCTATATGTTTATGAATAGCTTTTAGATGATCAATAAGCATAGAAAGCATGTCTTCTATATTATTGTTGGTTGGTAGTTGTATGTTTTGTGTTAACAACTTTGTTATTTCATCTTGTTTGCCACAATCATGCAAGATATTAAGCATGATACCTAGACCTTTTTGCTCGAGCTCTACGTAGGTAGATACGATCTCTCTGTAGGCTTGACTAAGAGTTGGCACGGGCGGTACAACAATTTCCATGAGCCTTGACGCTACACTTACATATTTGTTAACAACCTCTTCAAAACTAGCAAGTGCTTCAACAACTTCACTACTACCTCGTGACGCTATGGCAAGTGCAAATAGAGCAATACCTGCTTTACCTAAGCTACCTATACTTGCTTTAAGCCTCTCTATGTATGTTGTTAGATTCTCGCCACGTGTAGCGAGCTTGTTCAACAAACTTGTTTTTAATAATTCGGAGTACATTGATAGTGCACGCTGGTCAACCATTTGAAGTTTATCTAATGCACAATTTTCTATACCTAAGGACTCGGAATACAATGCTGCTTGAAGAAAGAGAGCTGGCTTCTCGCTAAGTTCTACAACAAGAACTCTACCAATAAGTTCTAGAAATCTAATGGCTTCATGCACGTTATCGTTGCTAAATAAGACGATGGGTGTATCAATAGCTTCACATACAACTTCCTTAACGTATTTGGTGAGTAGTGGTTGGGGCATAAATAATACCTTAGAGAACCCAGCACGTGATACCATCTCACTAAGACTTAGTATACGTACAAGCCGCTCCGAGTACTCGGACACTTCATTATACGTAAGATTTTCTACAAATCCTTTCACTTGCGTAATACCGGCTCTACGGGCACAACCTATTAGAGGAGATGCAACAAGTAATGGATAGATACGAGTGATGAGTGATGGTCTTAGTGCAATGATGGGCTCAGGTAGTCTTACGGGTTCAGGCCCAATAATGTCTACACGAAGAGACTCTATGAGGTCCTGCACACTTACATTGTCAAGATAAACCTCTCTGGCGAGATCAGCTGCAATAGAAACTAGTTCACGAATAGCTTGCAGATCATAGGGTATAACACCATTGAGACTCCATGCATCGAATACTAATGAGAGTATGTAGATAGCTTGATCTACGCTCTCTCCACTGATCCCCCGACTACGTGCTAACCGGTAGAGCCATACCTCGAACGCTTTAAGTAGATTCTCAACACGTACACCATATTTAGTATGTACAAGCCCAATGCCGCTATCAAAGTCCTCAGTAGAGCCAACGAACTTTTCGACAAGACTCAAGGGTACTGGACCGACTAATATGGAAACTATCGGAGCAAGGTACGAGGCTTCTCCAAGGATGCGGCGAACCTCTCGATAACCACCCCTATCAAATATTGGTGCGCCTTCCACAACTTCCCGGCTTAACACCGCACTAGATAGTAAATACTCCTCGATATCGCCTCTACGCAAGTGGCTAACAATTTCACTAACAACATTCTCGACAAGGAGATTGATCCATGCAACTCGGGCTTTACCAGCCCACCACACCATGTTAGCTATTAGCTTAGCGATAGCGTCATCACCAACTAGTTCCCGTATCTTGATGAAGATTGAACTTGGCGAGACGAGTGGTAGACCAAATATTCGACAACGCCAAGCTACCGGGCCAAATACAGCCTCCTTGAACGCTGAGGATGGACCAAATGCCAACACGACAATAATGTTTATAGATCCACTATGGGCTGCTTCAGCAAGACCTCTAAGCGGACTAGTTTCATGTTCTACAACACCTCTTAGTACATCATAGGACTCCTCAACTTCGTCAACGAGCAAAACACCTTTTTTACTACCAGTCTTCTCATAGAAGAACTCCTCTATAGCCCGTGGAACCATGCTCTCGTGAACTATCCCATAACGCTCAATAATGAAATCAACTATCTCTCTCAACTCAACGAGAAGAACCGGAATACCAAGGCGCTTATCACAGAGCCATTTAAGGTGTCTAAGTAAACTTGTCTTACCAGAACCATAAGGCGCAACAATAATCGGCAGTCTATACTTTTTCTCCTTTAAAGCAAGCTCAATAATCCTTTCTAGCTCTTCTCTCACGCGTTTATGCTCTACACTAAAATCACACCAACCAGACTCTAGGCAACTAACGCTATTACTCAAAACTAGCACACCCTATCCTAAGTATTAACGAGTCCCAAGGAAGTGATATTACTCAACACCAAAACCAATACTTAAGAGCCTGCAGGCACGTAACCATCGTGCAAGTGCTAAGCTTCACCATCCTCTAAGCCTTAGCTTAGTTTCCTTTTCAATTTTACGATATAATATCTTACGACAACGCCCCTTAAAGCATTCGAGCTATGCGATATTATAGAACATGAAGCAACATCCTAAGTGGTGCGGGGGGTGGGATTTGAACCCACGCCGGCCTACGCCAGCGGGTCTTAAGCCCGCCCCCTTGGACCTGGCTCGGGCACCCCCGCAGCCGCTACAGAGGGGTGTGAACCCATACGGTCTATCATGATACAGCACAGACTTATAGATATTCCACTTTCAAACCCATCTGTGAGGGTAAGCTACTTTAGGGTTTAATGGTGATGGTGTTGCTAGGGGTGTATCGAAGTGAGCGTGACCTATGCGACGTTGGGTGAACTAAAAGTTGGTAGCTATATTGTTATTGATGGTGAGCCTTGTAGGATCGTTGAGATGAGTAAGGCTAAAACGGGTAAGCATGGTAGTGCGAAAGCACATGTTGTGGCCATTGGCTTGTTCACAGGAAACAAGAAAACCTTGACTGCTCCCGTCGACACACGTGTTGAAGTACCTATCATTGAGAAAAGATTTGGTCAAATCATCGCTGACACCGGAGAAACAGTACAAGTAATGGATTTGGAAACTTTTGAAACTTTTGAGGTAGAGAAGCCTAAGGATGAGGACCTAAGGTCAAAGCTTTCGCCCGGTGTTGAAGTCGAATATTGGAATGTTATGGGGCGACGCATGATAATGAGAGTTAGGCCTACGAAAACATAAAGAAGTTAATCTCTACAAAGACGTGTAATGACTGCTTATCGCCGCTGCCTAAAACTTTCTATCAAGTAATCTAACTATAGGGGATGAAAGTCCTTACATCACGATTCCCAGTTTTTCTCCTTCAAACCCGTTTGGACAGGTAACGTTTTGGCGTCACTAACTACTCTACCACAATAATGGGTGTATCTGTTGCCCGGTCTTGATGATATCCGTAGAGCTGTAAGGAAACTAGTGAAAGGCAGCGGGACTTATGAAAAAGCCGTTAATGAGTTTACTAAAGACTTACAAAAGGCTCTTCTAACAGCTGATGTTAACGTTAGACTCGTTTTTGAATTAACTAAGAAAATAAGAGAAAGGGCGCTTAAGGAAGAGCCTCCTCCAGGCGTTAGCCGACGTGAATGGCTTGTTAAGATAGCCTATGATGAGCTTGTAAACCTATTCGGTGGTGATCATGCTGTTGAGGTTAAACCCTCTTACACACCTTATATCATTATGATGGTTGGTGTTCAGGGTAGCGGTAAGACTACAACTGTTGGTAAATTAGCAAAGTTTTACCGAGAACTAGGCTACCGTGTAGGCGTCATAGCTGCTGACACCTATCGACCTGGTGCCTATGATCAGCTAAAGCAGCTTGCTAGAAAAGCAGGCGCAATATTCTATGGTAATCCAGGCTCTAACAATCCAGTCGATATTGCAAAGCGAGGAGTCGAAGAGTTACGATCACGTGGTGCTGAAATAATAATTATTGATACTGCTGGAAGACATGGATATGGTGAGGAACAAGCACTCCTTGAAGAAATGAGATCTATTG
>JALTZQ010000089.1 GCA_027046105.1 Pyrodictiaceae archaeon | reverse complement strand
TAAAGTCATAGCCACGCTTCGCGATGCCAGAGAAGGCGGTAAATATAGGGGGGCCCCGGACGAGAAACTGAAAGTCCTAAATCTTGCGCTAGACAAGGGTGCAGAGCTTGTAGATGTGGAGTACCGGTTCGAAGCCCTAGATGAAGCCCTAAGCTCAATGAGTGGCCATGTAATTGTCTCTGTACACTACTTTAGCTGGACTCCTCAGCCAGAGATCCTCTACGCGGTAGCAGGTGATATCCTTCGTAGAGGTGCTAGGATAGCGAAGATAGCAGCAACACCACGTAGAATGGCTGATAACTATGCACTACTTGGAGTTAATGCAAAATGGCCCAGTAGAGTCATTGCTATGGGCATGGGAAGGTTTGGTCTCTTCTCACGTATACTAGCTCCTATCTATGGTGCACCATTTACCTATGCAGCACTGGGAGAGAAAACAGCACCAGGCCAGCCAACACCAAAAGAAATTATAGCTGCTTGGAGCTTACTCGGCTTAGCCTAATCATGTTCTGGGCGGGGCTTTTCAGCCGAGATCTCTTTCTCAAGTTGCTCCCTTAGCTCTACCAGCCTCTTAGCAACAAATTTCTCACCGTCAATAACGGTGTCAACTAGTTTCTTTACATGCCCATCATCAATAGCTTCTCTCAGTTGCTCCAAGACGCGGATAACCTCATCTTGTCGACTAAGATATTCAGAGGCAAGACGGATAATGAACCCAGCATCTTCTGCTTTCAAATGGCTAGTGTCGACACCATGTTGTTGCATCCTTATGTTGATATAGTCTTGGAGAGAAGAGGCCAAGTGTGCACTAAGCATGCTCCAAGCCTCAACCATTGCTGCTATATCGCGAAGACCTGGATCAGAGACCATTACTATAGTTCTACGGGCTAATGCTATATCTTCACGTTTAAGTTCCTCAAAACGACAAAGAAGTCGATACACTTGCCCACTACTGGTCAAGACTGTTATACACCAAGCTAGACCTTAAACGCCCTATAAGGATAAAAGCATTAACTATAGAAATTGTGCATGCAGCAAGACAGTAATGCCCTAGACTAAGGAAGGGTGGGAGAGTATGGTCGAAGAAATACGTATACCTCCAATAAGTGTTTATGTGATCCTCGACAATGGCTTGGTCAAGGTACGTGCAAGGAACATAGAGACGTTTATAGACGAGCTGCCAGAGCATGGAGGTCGAGGAGAACATGTAACACCCCTAGAGTCTTTCCTGGCAGGTATAGCTAGTTGTGAAATCTACATGTACAAGATGATATTGGAGAAGATGGGCTATAAGCCTAGAGCATTAGAGGTAAAGTGTAACGGGAAGTTCGAGCTAGGTGAGGGCCTTCAAAGCCTCGGGATAGAGGTTCGAGTAGCAGGTGTAGATCGTGATGTAGCTGAACAGGCGTGGGAGTTGGTGAGAAAGTACTGTCCATTGTATGCAACTATAAGGCGTGCTGGTGTAGAGGTTAAGGAGAGGCTAGAAGTGATTGATTAAGGGTCGTGAGCTCATTAGGATACATGGGGTAAAGTCGGCTATTTTTGTTGAGAGAATGAATAGGTTTACTGTGAGAGTGCGCGAGGGGAAGGGAGAGAGAACTTGTCATTTACATGATCCTGGGCGTCTGCATCATCTTCTTAGTAGAGGGGTACAAGTACTCGTAGTTGATAGGTGGAGGCCTGGCCGGGCTACAACATGTGATGTAGTAGCAGTATTTAGGGATGGTGTCATAGTGCTTGAGGATACTAGGCTACCTAACAAGTTGTTTGAGAAGATGGCAGAACTAGTCTATGGCACATGTAGCATTGAAAAGGAGGTCTATATTGCTGGTTCAAGAATAGACTTCGTACTAACCACGGAGAAGAAGGTGATACTTGTAGAAGTTAAGGGCACTAACCTTGTCGTAAAGGGGACAGCATTATTCCCTGATGCACCTAGCCAGAGAGCTGTAAAGCATATTGATACACTAGGTAGACTAGCAGCCATGGGGTATAGCTCCCACCTTTTCTTCATGGTACTAAGACCTGATGCACAAGAACTAAGACCAAACCGTGCCGTAGACCCTGCCTTTGCTGCGAAAATGTGTGCTAACAGTAGTCGTGTAAGGTACTTGGCGGCCAGGATTAATGCAAAGCTTGACGATAACATCCTTGCAGTGTACTATGGGGGAGAAATACCAGTTAAACCATGCACCTAACAGGAAATGAATAGCGCACATGAGGTAGAGCGGGGTAGGGGTTAGAGAGGGAAAAGAGCGAGGAGTCCCGGAAACAGGTGCCAGTACTGAAGGGGGCTCAGGCCCGCCGAGGACCCCGCGCAGCTCCCCATCTAGTTATTGTCGGTGTAGGGCGTCCCTCGCCATAGCCCCAAGAAACAATATGGTTGAGACTGAGAGTATAGTGGCTGACCACAAAATAAGTTGTTTTCCTTGCAGGAGGGGTATGGTTTAGTAGTTGTGTTTGTCAAGGACTTCCTGCATGGCTTTGAGGCCAGTGCCTAGCTCGACATGGTAGCCTAGTTTTAGTAGTACTCTTTCAAGGGCTGCAATTGTTGCAACAATGTCATTAATGCTCGTCTCGCCCATATGGCCTATCCGGAAGATCTTGCCCTTTAGCTCGCCTAGCCCGCCAGCTAGTTCCACCCCACGTTTCCTCATTTCACTGTAGAGTTGAGGCCACCCCACTGTCTCGGGTAGGTAGACTGCAGTGACAGTATGGGCACGGAATTGTTTTTCGGCAACTAAGCGTAGACCTAACGCCTCTATAGCTGATTGTACTGCTTCAGCCATAACCTTGTGACGCTCGTATCTTGCCTCAAGGCCCTCAGCCATTATCCGTTTAAGTGACCTATTAAGCCCGTAAACAAGGTTCACAGCGGGTGTCAAGTAGTAGTTCCTCGTACTCTCCATTTCTAGCAAGAGCTTCTCGACGTTGAAGAATAGTGTAGATGTATCTCGCCGTGGCTCGAAACCCTTAGAGAAAGCTACAATAGCGAGACCCGGCGGTGTAGAGAGAGCCTTTTGTGAACCCGTAAAACATACATCCACACCCCACTCATCCATCCTCATCTCCATTCCACCAATAGATGCAACACCATCAACAACAGTCTTTACACCATACTTTCTAGCAACACTAGCCAATTCCCGAACCGGGTTGGCAACGGAGGTTGATGTCTCAACATGCTGGAACATGATAGCCTTATACTCTGCTTTTGACAACAATTCCTCTAGCATAGAGCCAGTAAAGCCTTTACCTATGTCAGCGCGGATGACATCCACATGTGCCCCAATCCTCTTGGCAGCCTCAGCTAGATAATCACCAAAGAATCCAGCGCGTAGTACAAGAACCCTATCACCAGGCCCTACAACACTACGTACGGCAAGCTCCATGGCAGCTGTACCACTACCGGGGAATAATATGACTGCACCGGAGGTTCCAAACACTTTCCGTAAAAGCTCTAGAGTTTCGCGATGAAGCTCATCAAATTCTGGCGACACATGGTTAATAACTGGTTTTGCTATTTCGAGCAGAACTTCTGGATCGACAACAGTTGGCCCAGGAGTCATGAGGAGGAAGCGATCCACACGTATACACCACTATCAAACAAGTAGAACACCGAGATAAATCTATGCAGGTCACCCTTACACCACCACGTATAGCGTAAAAGCTTCGAGGGCTAGGGATCATTGATGAATAGTCTCTTGAGCCTCGTTGCTCAGGCATTGATCGAACTAGCCCCTAGGAATAGGAGGCTGCTAGTAAGGGATATTGCCAGTAGGGCTGGCCTCCGGCCCCAACTGGTGTGTAGACTACTTCAACAACTACAACAGGAAACACCCATCGTAGTCGAGGATGAATGTAGAGAAGTAGTTATTGAAGATATACTGTCGGCAGCAACGGTACTAGTTGATAAGGGCCTTGTAGCACCTGAGAAGGCAGCCAAGAGCCTTGATTGGCGCCTCTTTGAGCACTATGCAGGGGATGCCCTAGCTACTGCAGGCTATATCGTTGTAAAGCACGTGTAC
>JALTZQ010000088.1 GCA_027046105.1 Pyrodictiaceae archaeon | reverse complement strand
CCTCCCAGTCTATGAGGGGGAGCTATACCTGGAGCTGCATAGAGGGGTTTTCACGACTAACGTTAGGGTAAAGGACCTAATCTCTAGGGCGGAGGAAGCTCTTAGAGCCTCCGAGCTAGCAGCAGCGCTCTCAGAGCTACTACTTGGCTCTACGCCCCCGGGTAGGGGCTTCGAGAGGCTCTGGAAGAAGGTGCTTATAGCCGAGTTCCACGACATCGTGTCAGGCACCGCAATAGAGGAGGTATACTCGGAAGTGATCCCAGAGCTTGAGGAAGTCGTGAATGAGGCTGAACGCGCGATAGCATCCTCCATCGGAGGCGGCGGCGAGGGGATGGCTATATTCAATGCTCTACCCTGGAGAAGACTAGGCCTAGTTAAGCTGAGGGGTAGGCCTTTAGATCGGGTTCCATGTCAGAGGGTGGGAGATTCCATGCTAGCTCTTATAGAGGCTCCGGGGCTTGGAGTTAAAGGCTATAGGCTAGGCTCTAACTGTAAAGCTCCACGGGATAGCGGCAAGGGCTTTGTCCACGCTGAAATTAGGGGAGGGGAGATTACGCTGGATAATGGCCTTTTAGAGGCCGTGATAGACTCTGAAGGCCTTCTAACCAGCTTCAAGGTGGAGGGTAGAGAGTTCGTTAGAGAGCCGTCATCGGCCTTCAGGGTGCATATTGATGAGCCAGCCCTCTGGGACGCCTGGGATATTGATAGAACTACTCTAAAGCTATGGGAGGAGATGAGGGTTTCAGGGAAGCCTAAGCTATCGCTTCAAGGCCCCCTTAGGTCCTGCGCAGAGTATACACTATCCCTTAGAGGGTCTAGAGCCGCTGTGAGTGTGTGCCTAGACGCATTCTCACCTACGCTAGATTACAGAGTAAAGTTAAGCATTGCTGAGAGGAGGGTGCTAGTTAAGGCATGGTTCTATCCGCGACTCTCAAAGAGCTGGAAAGGCTTTTTCGAAGTACCCTTCGGGTACGTGGAGAGGAGTAAGGGGGAGCTGCTAGGACCTAAGTTCGAAGCCCCAGCCCTCCATTGGGCTGCCGCCTACGACGGGGAGAAGAGCTTCTTAATAGCCTCGCCAATGCTACACGGTTACAGCTTCACGGAAGAGGGACTGGGGTTGAGCCTCTTAAAGAAGCCCGTCTTCCCAAACCCCAACACGGACTCAGGCTTGGTAGAAGCTAGATTCCATGTGGCAGCAAGGACTAGTAGCCCAGTAGAGGGTGCTTGGGCATTTAGGGTTGCCATGGAGAAATGGTCTTCCCTAAGAGCCTTGGGCCGGGAATTCGAGGGCGAGCTTAGCCTACTCAAGATAGACCCTGAGGGTAGAGTAATGGTTTCAGCGTTTAAGCGGGGGGAGAGTGGAGGGTGGGTGGTTAGGCTCTATAACCCGCTCCCAGACCCCGTTAACGTGGTATTAGAGCCGCATTTTGAGTATAGGAGGGTGGTAGAAGTTACTATAGATGAGGTTAGTGAGCTAGGGAAAGCTAGTTTAGAGTTTAAAATGAGGGGTTTCGAGGTTAAGACCCTGCTATTCGTCACCTAGAGGCTAGAGCTGCTAGACCCCTTTCAAGGTGCTTCCTAATCAGCATGAAGACTATGATTGCCGGTATGCTGTAGAGTATGGAGAATGCTGATAGCCTACCATAATCAACTCTCCCATGCTCGCCGAAGAAGAACCATAGGCCTACAGAGGCGGGGTACTTGGCAGGGTCTCCGAGTATGAAGATAGGTATGACGAACTCACTCCACATTATAACGAAGGCTAGGAGCCATACTGTAGCTATCCCGGGGGCTGCAAGGGGGAGGGTTACTCTTAGGAAGGCCTCGGGCCTGGAAAGGCCGTCTATGACAGCTGCCTCCTCATACTCTACAGGTATAGCCCTGAAGTAGCTCTCCAGTATCATTATAGCGAATGGGAGTATCAGGGCAGTCATGACTATAACTAGTGAGGTGTATGAGTTTAGCATGCCAGCGTACCTTAAAAGTACCATCACAGGGACTGCCAGGACGATGGAGGGGGTCAGCCTGAAGACTACTAGGAGCGTGATAAACCCCTTCTGCCACCTAAGCGGGTGCCTTGTGAGGGTATAGGCTGAGAGGACTGCCACCACGGTAGTTAGGGTGGCGGTAGCAGCTGAGAGTATGACAGAGTTGACTATCCACCTAAGCGGGGTGGCATTTCCTATGGGCCTGTTAAGGCCTAGGTAGTGTGAGAGCGTCGGCTTAGAGGGTACCTTGAACTCGGGGCTAGCGTTGGGGTCTAGGCTGGAGAATATAAGCCATAGGAGGGGGGCTCCGAAGAAGAAGGCTATTACAAGTAGGATAAGGGTTAGCGCCACCAGTTGAAGGTTAACGGGGCTACCTACCTGCATAATACCACCTCTCAAGCCTCCTCATGAGGGCTAGGTATGCCAGGATCATCGCCATGACCACAGCGAACATTATGTTGGCAGCCGCGGCGGCTAAGGAGGGATTCTGCAGCTTTACGGCCTCGTTGTAGACGAATATGGTCCATAAGACCTCCTTCCCCAGAGCCTCCCTAAGCATTATGAAGGGCTGGGTGAATACGTTGAACGTCCATATAGTTATGAGTATGAAGTCCACTAGGATGGCCGGGGCTAGGAGGGGGAGTATGACGTAGCGGAACCTTTGAAGAGGGGTTGCACCGTCAATCTCCGCAGCCTCATAGATATACCTTGGTATGGCTTCCATAGCCGCTATGAAGAGTATCATTGAGAACGCCGTGCCCCTCCATATGTTAGCAACAATGATAGTGCCTAGAGGGTGCTGGGCGTAGACTCTATAGTCAACCCCTAAGAGGAGGGACGCCAAACCCTCCTTCTCAGTCAAGGCCGCCCAGGCATAGCCTGCTACCACCTCCGGTATTACCCATGACACGAATACTAGGACGAGGGTTAGAGTCCTTAGGGCTGAGATGGCCCTGCCAAGGGGTGTCGGGGGTAGGCTGGCCCTAGCTATCAAAGCTAGTATAAGACCTAGGACGACCTGGCCTATGATGGCGGAGAATATGGTGAATAGGAAACTATTCCAGAGGGCTCTAAGGAATGTTGCGTCGCCTACGAGATTAAAGTAGTTGTCAACCCAAATTATGTCGTAGTCCCTAGCGGTAGGACCTATCAGCTTGAAGTTGGTCATGGATAGGTACAAGTTCCAGACTAGGGGGACGAGGATGAAGAGGGCTATTAGGAGGAGGGAGGGAAAAAGGAAGAGGTGGGGGGCGAACCTTTCAAGAGAGTCGCCAAGGCGGGGCACAGGATCTAGCCCCTCCTCACGGGCAACTCTATAACGTTATCCGCCCCCACCCTCTTCTTCAACTCCTCACAGTACAAGTTAAGGGCCTCGTCTGGATCAGTGATCTCACCCCTAGCTATCTTCTCAGTAACCTCCTGTATGACGGCAGAGACGTCGGGGTAGCCTGGGAGGGCGTCTCTGAAGTCTGTGAACTCTAGGAACTCTAATATCTGAGTTAGGTACGGGTCGCTGGCGTACTCTGGCACCTCCCTAGCGTCTAGCCTGGGAGCCACCTTGCCGAAGGCCGCTGCATACCTAGCCAAGTTCTCCTTACTAGCTAGGATCTTTATGAACTCCCAGGCATACTTGAGCTTAGTCTCATCCTCAGCAAGCTTGGCGTTTAGGGCTACGGCCCAGCCTCCTGATACCGTAACGAACCTAGGCTCACCCTCAGCCCCGCCCCTATAGCCGGGCATCTTTGCAAAGCCCACTACCTCCTCCCTATTGGGTATGGGGGCCACGCCTTCAGGCCCCCAGCCCTCATTCCACTCCCAAGACCCTCCAATATCCATTGCAACCTTGCCCTCAGCAAACACCTTCCTATGGGTACCCCATACGTCGCTGACGAAGTTGAACTCTACGGGGCCTAGGCCGGGCACTTCGGGGTTGGCATATACTGCTATGTAGAAGGCGAAGGACCTCCACAGCGCAGTGCTCTTGCAGATCCACTTCTCCTGCTCGTAGTCGTAGAGTCTATTGTATGGATGTTTATCTGCGCCTAGCAGTAGCATGTAAA
>JALTZQ010000087.1 GCA_027046105.1 Pyrodictiaceae archaeon | reverse complement strand
AAACACAGGCAGGAAAGAAGAAATATGAGTACCATGGAGATTATAAAAAAACTGCGCATGCAGACTGGCGCCGGCGTTATGGATGTAAAAGAAGCGTTGGACGAGGCGGGAGGAGATGAGACAAAGGCCCTTGAGTTGTTGCGGAAGAAAGGATTAAAAGTGGCGGCGAAGAAGCAGGACCGCAGTGCTGAGGAGGGGCGCATTGATGTGTACATTCACAGTAATGGAAAAATTGGCGCGATGGTGGCGCTTGCATGCGAGACCGATTTTGTGGCGCGGAATGAGGAATTTCAAGATCTCGCCAAAAGCATCGCCATGCATATTGCGGCAACAGACCCTTCCTTCCTTTCTCCGGAGGATATTCCTGAAGAGGTAAAGGACAAAGAAAAGGAGATTTATGCCGAGCAAATGAAAGGGGAGAATAAGCCGCCAGAAGTGCTTGAAAAAATTATTGAAGGGAAATTAAAAAAATTCTATGAGCAGGTGTGTTTGTTGAATCAGAAATTCATCAAAGATGACGATAAGACAATTCAAGACCTTATTACTGAGGCAACGGCGAAGCTTGGGGAGAAAATTGAAGTAAAGCGGTTTGTTCGGTTCCAACTGTAAACATAATATGCGGAATTCTGCATCTTCAACCCATCGGGGTGCCAGCAGAAGTGAAAGAAAGGAAAGATCGGCAGTGAAAGCCAGGCACACAGGGGCAACAACACATTCATCAGTGCGGCGGATTGTGTTAAAGCTTTCAGGGGAGCTCTTTTCAGGGAGAGGAAGGGCTCCTTTTTCGCTGGAGAAAACAGAGGAGCTTGCGCAGGAGCTTGCGCGCGGTTCCCGAATTGTTGAGATGGGAATTGTGCTTGGCGGAGGGAATATCTGGCGGGGGAGGCATGACGCGCGCGGCGTGTTTGATAGCACTCTGTCGGACTACATGGGAATGGTGGCGACGTTTGTAAATGCCCTTGCTTTGAAGGGCGCGTTAAAACAGCAGGGAGTTCGGGCGCATATTATTGCGCCGTTTTTTATTCCTGGGGTGGTACACCCGCTGTGCCGATCGACCGTGCGCCCGTCTGAGAGGCGAAAGGGAATGCGCCGGCTGCTGTCCCGCAAGGAGGTGTTGTTGTTTTCGGCAGGAACGGGAAAGCCGGGAGTAACGACGGACAGCGTTACGGTGAGCCGGGCGCTTGAGATAGGCGCGGAAGCTGTATTGAAAGGGACAAAAGTTGACGGCGTATATTCGCGCGATCCCAAACGGTTCTCCAACGCGCGCAGATATCCGTTCCTTTCATACGCCCAATACATCAAAAAGCGGTTTGGGGTAATGGATGTTCGGGCAATTCGAGAGGCGCAGGAAGGGGGTATCCCTGTGTTTGTATTTCGATGGAAGAAACGTTCCCTGGAAGCCGTCCTGCACGGAAGGGGGGTGTTCACGCGTATTGGGGACTGAAACCATTCCCTTGTCAATGTTCTGAAGAGGGGATATAGTGAAGTAATACTTTTTAATCGTTTGTATAAACACCTATGGCAATACGAGTCGCTATTAATGGGTTTGGGAGGATTGGGCGGCAAGCGTTTAAAATAATGTGGGACCGTGAAGACCTTTCTATAGTCGCATTGAACGATTTGGGGGACAACAAGTCGCTTGCCCTTGGTCTGCAGTACGATTCTGTATATGGGAAGTATCCGCATGAAGTTTCGTATGATGATTCCCATATTATCGTGGATGGGAAGAAAATTCCTATGGTGAAGGAACCCGATCCATCTCGCCTTCCGTGGAAGGAGCATGAGGTTGATGTTGTTCTTGAGTGCACAGGCCGTTTTACAAAAAAAGGAGCGGCGCGTGCGCACATTGAAGCGGGGGCACGCCGCGTCATAGTTTCGGCGCCAACCAAAGGGGATGATACGCGTATTTTTGTGGAAGGCGTAAATGCGGAGACATATGAAGGAGAGGATGTAGTTTCAAACGCTTCCTGCACCACGAACTGCATTGCGCCTGTTATGGAGGTGATTGAACGGAAGTTCGGAATTGTAAAAGCGGCCATGACAACCATTCATGCGTATACTGCCGACCAGCGGCTGGTAGACGGCGATCATCGCGACCCTCGGCGCGCGCGGGCCGCTGCGGTAAACATCATTCCCACTACGACGGGGGCGGCGCTGGCAACTGGAAAAGTGGTCCCTGAGCTTGAGGGAAAATTTGACGGCATTGCCATGCGTGTGCCGGTTCTGGTTGGCTCTGTGTCGGATTTCACCATTTTATTGAAACGGCGGGCAACATCAGAGGATATCAATGAGGCTCTTGTGGAGGCGAGCGAGAGTGACCGGTATCGGGGAATTTTAGCGGTGACCAGTGACCCGATTGTGTCTTCAGATATTATCCAGAACCCGCACAGTTCTATCGTAGATCTTACGATGACTAAGGTCATTGACGGTGATCTTGTCAAAATTCTTGCGTGGTATGATAATGAATGGGGGTATGCAAACCGGTTGGTAGAGATGATTTTTACGGTATTAGGGAAGAAGAAAGATGTTTAGTAATTTTCTTTACAATGTATTCTTCTAGAAAGCAGGTGATGGGGTATACCTGCTTTTTATTTTTTTTGAGTTGTATATGGGAAAGAAAAAAAGCACAGAAAAGAATTATTATATTCTTGATGGTTCGCAACTTACCTTTTTTGATGTGTATCACATTTCTCATAATGAGAAAATAAAAGTCCGAATTCATCCTTCGTGCAAGAGAAAAGTTTTGCAGTCGCGATCCTTTCTTGAAAAGGAGATTAAAAAGAGGGTTATTTATGGTGTGAATACAGGATTTGGGCCCATGTCAAACTATTTTCTTCCCGCAGAAGACGCGAAAAGACTGCAGGCCAACTTAATTAGGAGCCATGCGGTTGGGTTTGGTGATTCACTTCCTCCTGAATTTATTATAGCTATTATGATTGTGCGTTTGAATAATTTATTGCGTGGACATTCGGGAGTGAGGTGGGAAGTGGTAGAGCGTTTGTTGTTTTATATTAATCAACGTGTTGCTCCGGTAATACCCCGACATGGGTCTGTTGGAGCAAGCGGAGATTTGGTACAGTTGGCACATATAGCGTTGGGATTGATTGGGGAAGGAAACGCGTGGTTTGAGGGGAGGCAGAGAAAGGTCCGAGATATACTTAAGAAATTTTCCATTTCTCCACTTTCGTTAGAGGAAAAAGAAGGGCTTTCTTTAATTAATGGCACTTCAGCAATGACGGGTCTTGGGTGCATTGAGTGTCATGACGCTGCTCGTATATATGCATTATCAATTGCCGCAGGAGCACTTTCTTTTGAGTTAAATAAAGGGATTCAAGATGCATTAAGTCCTTTTTTACAACATGTTCGTATTCATCCAGGGCAAAAGAAAGTAGCGCGTGACATTCGATTACTGTTGCGCGGTTCTCGATTGGTGCGCAGGAGGTCTGAGTTAGAGAATTATGAAATCAACACTCTTGAAAAAGGGCAAGTTTTTGACGCAGAAGAGATGATACAAGATGTATATTCCATCCGCTGCATCCCTCAGATTATGGGACCAGTGCATGAGACAATCCAACAAGCAGGAGCAGTAATTAATAGAGAGATAAATGCCGTAACAGATAACCCGGTCATTGATATTCAGGGCAGGCGTTTTCTGCATGGCGGCAATTTTCACGGAGATTATATCTCTCTGGAATTAGATAAATTAAAAATTGCGCTTGCACGTGTTGCAATGCTTTCAGAGCGGAGAATTAATTTCTTTCTTAATAGAAATGTGAACAAAAGGTTTCCTCGGTTTCTTAATTTGCATAAAGAAGGAATTACGCTTGCATTGCAAGGGTTGCAATTCCCCGCAACATCAACTGCTGCTGAAATTCAGACTCTTTCCTTCCCTAATTATGTGCATTCTATCTCCACTAATGCAGACAATCAGGACATTGTAAGTATGGGTTTTAATTCCGCCTTAATTACTAAGGAGGTTATCGAAGGAGTCTTTCATGTGATTACCATTGAGTATATTACCCTTATGCAGGCCATGGACGTTGTAGATTCCTTTTCTTCTTTTTCTCATCATGCACAAGATATGTAT
>JALTZQ010000086.1 GCA_027046105.1 Pyrodictiaceae archaeon | reverse complement strand
AAAAACATCAAGATGAGTCCTTGTAGGTGAAGCGATAATAGCGAAATCCATTCCTTCCCCAGAGATCTCCTTAACACTCTTAACGGGATGACCGCCATACCTCTTAGCCAAAGCCTTAGCCTTGTCAAAAACTGGATCCACAACATACGATAACTCGACTAGCCCCGGATACTCATCCCCAATTCTCCTAATAACACGTGCATGAGCCGAACCCATATAACCAGCACCAATAAGCCCAACCCTCACCATAGACAACAATCACACCCACAAACTACCATTATCTAGACACAATAAAATAACATACCCGTTGACACCCTAATAGCCATTCAAATCCCATGCATAACTGGTAACCACAACTAGCAACCACCCATACACTCCCAGCAGACTAGCATGACTAACATACTACAAAGAATAACCGGGGAGGACAAACTGAAAGCCTACCAGTGGATTGTCACATTAACCCAATGCGAAGACTATGTGGAATCATACACGAGCCTGGAGTAATGACACATAAAACACGTCCAAGACGTTGTATAGACTGGAAGAGGGACTAAGATAGTGGTTGAAGTCATCAACAGCTAGTCTCATAGAGTCAATACTACAAGAGTATGTCAAGAGAGTTATCGAGAAGGCTAGAGCAGGTAAAAGACTAAGTGATTGGGAAATCGGAATGCTAAATGCTAGATTATACAAGAGCTACACTACTGTCCCAAATAGGGTCTATGGAAAAGCGTTATCAGCTACCATAGCCTCTCTAGCAGAGAGAATAGAACTGGTAGAGGAGAGGCTGGACAAACTAGAGGAGAGAACAAGCAACATGGAAAAGGGAATCAGTAGACTAGAACATAGAGTAGGCAAACTGGAGAAAGAAGTAAGCGATCTAGGGAAGAGAATAGATGACATAGAAAAAGAATAAATGGCTTAGAGGAACGGATGAATAATATTGAGAAAAGTATGGGTGAAGTAGAAAAGAGGCTTAAAGTAGTAGAGGCTGAAATAAGGGAACACAACAACCGTGTTGCTAGCCTTGAGAAAACTATTGTCACAACCGAGACAAGACTCAAAATCCTTGAAGATAAGACTACAGCTATTGAGAGGGGAATAGATTATTTAAAAGGAAGTCTCGACTCGTTAAGAGACAATGTAGTAAACATACTAGTTGCTGAGCTAAGAAAGAGAATGGAGATAGAATGAGCAAGCTACGACTTCTAATACCATTCCGCTACTGGAGCATTAGAGTCTAGCCTTATTAAGAATGCTGAAAAGACGGTATATGGTCTCCTTACTGACTAGTTGGGTTGGCACAAGATTTATTGAAGAAAGGTGTTATTGATTGTTTTCCATAAGAGTGGATTAGGCTAGAGTATGTGAGGGCTTACCTAGTGTTATTAGTTTCTTGTAATCTATGTCTACATCGAGATAGTTTATGGCGTCAAGTATTATAGGCTCTTTCCCTACTATCGACAAGAGTTTCGATAGTTTAATGTTTTTGTAAGCTTTATGCCTTGTTGCTACTACTATCACGTCTGCATCCCTCAGTGCTTCAACTAAGTTATTCGTCAATTTTGCACCAAGCTCGTCAAGAATAGGGTCATGCCTTACATAGGGGTCATGTACCCATATGTTTTTGTACCCTCTCGCCTTAAGTAACGCTACTATGTCGTGTGATGGCGATAATCTTGTGTCATCTATTTCTCCCCTAAAAGCAGCACCGAGTATAACCACTTTCAATGATGGCTTGTCCTTCACGCTATACTTTTGTACGCTTTTTTCGACTAGCTTAACTATAGTTAAAGGCATTTGCTCATTTACTCTGCGGGCTACTAGCATTAGTGATGGCACATAATGTTTCTCAAGCAATTTATTGATGATAAAGTATGGATATACTGGTACACAGGCTCCCCCCACACCAGGTCCTGGCAAATGTATGTTAACGTGTGGTTGGACAGTATTTGCTGCTTCCCGGGCTACGTAGAAGTCTACACCAAGATACATTGCCGCTAATGCCAGCTCATTTGCTAAGGCTATATTTACATCCCTATACACGCCCTCAACTAGCTTCTCAAACTCAGCATCACGCGGCTTTCTTAGCTTTAAGACACCTTTCTTCGCTATTCTCTCATAGAACTTTGCTGCAGCATCTGTGCTGCGGGGCCCAATCCCCGCCACAACTTTTGGGTAATTCTCCTCTATATCCTTAACTGCTCTACCTACATAGATTCTCTCCGGGCTATACGCTAGTAGAAAATCTATTTCAGCCCTCAAACCACTAACTTCTTCCAGTATAGGCTTTGCTACCTCCTCTGTAGTCCCCGGAGGCACACTGGACTCTATTATCACGAGGTCACCCTTTTTCAATCCCTTAGCTATATCTCTTAGTGCATTCTCGAATTGCATGTAATCTATCTCCTTCAGATCCCAGTCCAGATAAACCGGAACCGTTACGATCTTGATACGACTTGCCCTTGACGCCTCCACACCATCGGATGTAACACTCAGCATATCCTTCTCTATGCCATGCCTTATTGCGTCTTCAACCTCCTTCTCGATATAATGGAACTGCATATTTTTTATCATGTCTATTTTTTTATCATCTATGTCCACTAGTATAGTCCTAAGTTTATGACGTACAAGTACAGCTGTAACACTTAACCCCACATATCCAGCACCATAAACGGCAACCATCCCTTTTCCTGCAAACACATCGTCAACGATATCCATTCAGTACACCATTCTCCTTGTTAGCAAGAGTAGTTAAAGTTGTTAATGCCTGGACCTCACTATCTCCATGGCATTGTCGAAATCTCTTTGACTAGTGGTGTAGTATCTATGGCGAAGACTAGAAATAAAATCACCATAGCCGTACTCTCCTATCATTTCTCACTTCACCCAAGAGCACAACGAATAGCCAGCTATTTGTCAAAAAAAGGATTTAGTGTCTACGCGTGGGAGTCAAAAAGATCAAGGAAGAGAAATTCACTGATATCCCGTGTAGTATATGGAGCACTAGCATACCTGTTCACCATGATAGACACTCTACGCGTTAAAGCAGACATACTGTGGATTGAGAACGTACCAGACATCGTCTACGTACCACTGGCCTTATTTAGGAAAGAGAAATTCATACTCAGCCGTAGAAGTCCATGGGCTCACGAGCTTGTAGCAGAATTCCCCTTCCTCAAAAAACTATACATTCTCATTTCCTCAATAGAGCGGTTCCTCATATCACGTTCATGTATCGTCGCCGTCGTGTCTACTCCAATGCTACACGAATACGACTATAACAAGTTCAATAAAGAGGTCATTGTCATACCGAACTATCCCGAGAAGACATTTAAATGTAGCCACGATAGAAAGCTACGTGACGAGCTCAGCATTAGCAACAGTACCAAGGTATTCCTCTACTTGGGTAAACTTAGTTTTGTTGAAGGCGTTGACTTATTAGTAAAAACTGCTATTGCACTGAAAGACACTAATGCAGAACTATGGATTGTTGGAGATGGTCCTGCATCAAGACTTGTAAGCGAAATTGCAAGAAAGTATGATCACGTAAGGTGGTTTGGATGGATCGACCGTAGCGAGGTTCCTCACTTTATCTCCTCCGCCGATTACGGGTTAGTGCCACGCAAGAAGAGACCAGCAAGCATATTCTATAATCATGAAGGCGTCATGAAGATTAGCGAGTATCTTCGCTGTGGATTACCCGTAATAGCTAGCGGTGTTGCACCTTCACCATACTATCTAAGTGTAAGTGACACCGAGTTCCCCCTCATCGTCCGTAAAGTCGCCCTTGGCGAAGTAACTGTGCCCAAGCCAATACCCCTCCCAAGCTGGGAAGAAACATCAGAACCCCTCATCGCCAAGACCATAACGAAGTGCCTAGCAAAAACAAAGACAAAGAGCAATTGAGAGTTTCACACAGCGAAGCACCCTACTTCACCCTTCTTAAGCGGAAAACAACTGTGCCACCAGCCGTAATAGGAGGACCAGGATCCGGGCACTGAGCATACCCCTCATCATCTCTATCCCCAATACCTAACGCTTTAGCAGAGAAGCCTCTCGCAAGCGCCTGCACAAAAGTCTGAAT